>JBBRRF010000087.1:0-6688 GCA_038200885.1 Candidatus Nitrosocosmicus sp. | reverse complement strand
TTCATTCCTTAATATGGCTATATGCCATTCTTCTAGGTACACCTCTCCTTGTACAATAATCATTTCCTTTCACTTTGTTTATTGTGCAGGAGGGGTGACACATGTCTATTAGCTTACCATTCCAATAGTCCGATCTATTTAATGTATGATATATATAGAAGATTATGAACTTCGGTTTAATCTTATTGCCTATATTTTTCTTATCTGTCGTGCAAGTTGCTCACGCTCAGAGCTTAACTGATTCCATAAATAATGCAGTCAATAACGACATAGGGAACACATTTGACACGATAAATCAGGCCGCAAATAGTACCAGTAATTCCCTGTCTGGAAATGATACCGGCTCTCAGTCTACGACCACCACCACAACCACTAACGTTCCCGGTAATTCAAATTCTACGACTACAACAATGAAAACCAACAGTCAGTACTAGATTAAATATTTATTTTTTTAATAATTTTTCATACGCCTACGCTCAACTTAAGGTAATTTTGTTCTAAACAAAATAAAGTTCCTTTTTCTTAATTTTAGACAAAATTTACTATTTGTAGGTATTGGGTCTTGGTATTGAGATCTGTTATGCTATCTCAAGACCTTTATTGGCTTGCACCAAAGCCTACAATCTTTTATAAAAGTGTAATTTTATAAGTGAATCAGTGTTAAATTAGTTACTGAATAGGAATTATTTTCCTTGATTTTCTCTTTTTTACAAAGTCCCCTTCATGATCAAGACAAATTAAGGCCATGGTTTTTTTGAACATTTATAAAATCTGACATCAAGTTAAAATTTGGTTTTTAGACTAATCAGAAATTCTGATTGGATCAATTTCCATAACAAGAACCTGTTTGCAGAACGCTACTCTGACATTCAAAATGATTTTAGTTAAAGTTGCATGTCTCTAAACTCTCACGAATGACTTTTTCTTCCCTCTTCATTTCGAAATTAATAATGTCTAACGAGGTAGCAAGATTTGAATACAAGATTAAGGTAAGATTATTTTGGTATCCCGATTATCGACTTTAGGAGTAGGAAAGGATCTGAGAAATTTACAATTTATCATTGTGCCTGGAATAGTAATAGGCATAATTGGTGGAATTCTACTTTTTTTTGCCGCATACAATTATTATCCTCAGAAGAATGTGAATATCAATTTAAACGGTAAATGCTATGAATTTTTGGATGAGGCGTACCAAAAGTACCAAGATCTAGTATCTATTAGAGAAAGGGAATTGTTAAAGTTGCAGATAGACTCCCTAGAGGGGCCAAATACGTTTGTTCCTATTACATTCAGTGGTTCAAGTGATGATGTAATTTACATAATAGACAAATTTGACATCAACGTGACAGAAATACAGACATTAGGCGACCAAAATACACAAGTCGATAAGATGATCGTAAAGGGTGTAGTAAGCAATACGATTCTTGAACAAATATTGGATGGTATTTCTGATAATATTAGTGATGCGACTACGAACTCGATGCCCAAAATTGGCATCTTACCCAATAGCGGCATTTCCGCGTCCGAGAGTGCAAAGATTAGCGACAATATTGATCAATTTATGATTAGAGGGCTAAAGGAAATTATATTTGAGAAAACCGGGGTAAAGGAAACAGAATGCAGAAGCACAGTAATCTATAATGATTGATGAATTCCAAAATGTAAATGCCTACGTTCATTCCTTTAGTCATAAATAAAACCCAACTCTGTCTAATACAATAGAATAAGTGCGATTACAAGATTTGTCACTATCTAGGAAATTAAGACGCTGGCCATTTTAATTTTTTTTTATCTAAAGTGAAAATGTTGGTCTGTAATAGGTCAACATGTCAGAGACTACAAAAGATCTAATGGACTACCCTCCTTCATTTATTCAAAATAAATTTGATGCAATGAATCTTGGATCAATTCATAGATGTAAAAAAAAGCACTACGAATTATTTCGGGTTATTAAAACTACATGCCAGTTGGAGTCTTTAATTTTAACAGACTTCCAAAACATCAACTTCTTATCATCCAAATTAACTTTGTCATGGACGAATCTAGTTTCATTTCCTGCGTCCTCAATTAGATTAAAATGATCAAATGTCTCAAGTTTTATTTGATAGGTCATATTGCTAGCTGAGCTCGATGATGATTTATTTTCAAGGCTGCTAGAATAAGCTGGTCTAATCTTTGATTTGTTGGTATCTAAAAGCTCAGTCCCATTATGATCGATCAAAATGAACCGATCTTCATTATTTAGAGTCAGACCTTCGAACAAATCTTCCAAAGATCTCAAATTTATTATCCCTACCCATTATCCACTCAGAGAGCTTGAACCGGCTTGGATATCCAAATCGCTTTTATGAGAATAAACTGGGACCGCTATAGCTATTGCAGGTGCATTTATAGAAGCAGACAAGGAAATTGAACTAATGTAGGTTTGATTATTTTTGACAACTCCTTTATACCATTCTCGATCAGCAAAATTAATTCTTGGAAGCTGCTCTTGATCCCTATATGATTCTCCCATATAGACATCTCCATTTGGTAGTACAAAGAAAATGCTTGCAATATCTTTGTTTCGTTGGAGTAGATCCTTAGCTAGATTTCTTTTGTCCGAATCTAAAGTAGAATGGATACCGTTATGATCACTACTAACATTCTTTAGAAATGGTACATTCTTAAGAGATTCATCTCTGCTTGAAATTTCAAGAGCATCAACAGTATTAGATATTTTGTCGTGTATCAAATCGGCAAAGAGGATAAGCATTGTAAACTTATCAGTATTGTTTAATGGTAGTTCTTGGAAATAATTTGAAAGTTGGGTGCTGTTATTAAAATCCCGAGCGTTAATAGGTTTGGCCATTAAAGAGTAAAGGCACATGGCAATAATAAACATCGTAATGATAAAAAATGATTGTCTAATAGTGTGAGTTTGAAGTGGAATTTGTTGGGTCATGGCTTATAATCAGTGAGGACAATGACAAAGTTGATATTATTTATTATGTTTGAGTTTTAAGAAATTATAAAAGATCTTGTAATCTTTAATTGAATTTTGTGATAATGGCTTATCCGACTGATTTCTCGATTTGTAAAATAATTCTAGTTATTCATAGATATAATAAAACTGAATCCATAGTATTTTCTTTTTCATTCAGGATTTGTTCCTAACGAGATAAGACGTTTGAGTAAACAAGCAAACGGATGCTAACAAAAAAAATTATTGTGGATTTGACTCTAAGTATATAGCCGAATCGTCTAACACCTTGTTGATATCAGCGATATTCTGCTTTATCTCATCTATTGGTGCATTTCCGTCGATCTGTTCACGGAGCTTTTCCCTCAGTAAAGCCTCACCTTTATCGGATAGATCTTTTCCAATGGGTGCCTCTATGTACTCAAAGTTGTCCAAGTATGCGGCAGTGGCCAATTCTTTGGTTTTAATTTTATCGTTTGATTCATATGAAGAGACAACATCATTTAGTAATCCTCTAATTTTGGCAATATAGTTCTGTAATGTTGGAGTGGCGGTGGCATCTGAGGTTGTGGAGTTACCATTTGTGCTCAAGCCATTGTTTATCTTTTGAATTATTTCTTCAACAACAGCTTGGTCTCCAAGGTTCTGGAAGGAGTCTGTCAAATTTGCAAAATCAGACAATAACATCGTAATTACACCAGTATCATTCGAAATGTCTTGTGTATTATTGAACAATGAATTGGCTCTATCCACAAATGCTGACCCATCCTGATACTCCAATTCCAATGTAATATTACCTCCTGCAACTCCCTCTTTGTACTCAGAAGCAGCAGTTTTTAATAGATCTTTTATAACACTAATATTGTGTTCAGCAGTATTTAGGAAGGCTGCTGGTATGACCGTTGTTACTACTTTAATAGACAGGTCTATAGAAGATTTACCTTTGTTCTCAAATTCATCTACTGTGACATTTTCAGCGGAAGCCAACCCAGTCAATTGATTCAAATCATTAAAATAAGTATCATTTAGATTTCTATCGGCTATAGATAGTGGAATAGTGACAAGTGACAATACTTCTTCGATTGGATGAAGAGTATGAGCTAAAGTTAATTCAGTATCATTGTGGAATTTATTATACTTAGCCTTTTCAATATGGCCTATAATCTGTTCAATATTTGAATGAAAACTAGTATAATCCGTCTGGTTTTGTTGTTCAGTCATATTGTTCTGACCCATTACCTGATTTGGTAAGGCGAAACCAAACATCGCGATCGTAACTATTGCAGTAATCAATCCTAGGGTTAAATGATTGCTTTTATATGTATGCACAATGAGAACCTTACTTATAATATATTTATATTATTATTCAATTCTCAAAATTGAGAATGAAGAGGTGCTTTTGTTTCTTCTATAAGCAATCATACAAATATCGTCTCATTAACAATGTTTAGACGTACAATATCGTATTGTTAACAGATGAAGATGACGAGCCGGTATATAAGTTAAGTATCTTAACTTGGATCAACATCAATTATTATAAATGCCTTTTTTGTGCTTCATAATAGTTGCCAGATCATTTAATGTTGATTAAAGATTAGATACTTAACTTAGAAGGCATGACTAGCCTGCGCTAATTACGCAAGAGATCTTATAAGACATCAGACATTGTATCTGGACTGATAAACTATAGGATAATGAATACCGGTTAGTTACAGAGATAGATGATCGCTGGAGGACATTGCTAGCCTGTGCTAATTACGCAAGAGATCTAATGAAAATGATTCTTCATGATTGGAATGATGATGAGTGCATAAAAATACTTTCAAATATTCACAAATCTGCATCTGACAAATCCAAGGTATTCATTGTTGAACATTTAGTACCAGACCCAACGACACCACATTTTTCCAAATTATTTGATATACATATGATGTGTGCTACCACTGGAAGAGAAAGAACTATTGAAGAGGAAGGATCAATTTTAAGCCAATCTGGTTGGGGATATATTCAAATCCATTACCACAAATCTAATATGATTGGTGGTAATGAGTGCAATAAAGCAAGATAATCAAGTCATCTATTCGTGTCTTACCCTGCACTAGAGAATTCTAATTAAAATCTAATCACCTAATGTTTGCAATAAATAAGCAATTCTGTTTGGTAACCAAAACCCATTACTGATCATTATTAATTGTGTAAAAAGTATTTGAATTTGTTGAAGGGTATTTCTCGGCGGATGTGTTACACCATCGATAATATCCCCTTATTTCATCGCGTGTCCCAATTTATCTAGTACAAGAATGAAAAAAGTATTAGCGATAACAACTCAATTTTCTATTATTAACTTATACATGTCAAAATAATATCAATCTGACATTGATTTATCGAAGCATTTGACAGCTTCCTTGAATTCGTTCATACGATACAATGAATTTCCTTTCATATACCATGTATTAAAGCCCTTGTATGAAGACAATTCCAGAGACCTATCGAAGCATTTGACAGCTTTCTCATACGATTTCTCTCTATACAATGATAATCCCCTTAAGTACCATTGATCCACTAAGCCACATCCTTCTGACATAACCAAAAGTATACTCGATGGTGTTTCTAATAAAGCTTTTGTTGTCTCTTGGTTAATATCTGCTTCAAATGTATGTTGATGGCAAAATCTTACTCAATTTCTAAAACGTACAAAGAAAATGATGCATTGGTAATGGTCAATGCACAGCAAAACCAGTGTAAAACCAACACAAATGGCAGAATGAGGATTATTATAAGTATTGTGTTAAATAAGGGTCGATATGGGTTTGTAAGAGTATGAAAGATGATATACGATTCATCCCTTTCCGTGTGTGCCAATCACAGTACGTGCACTTAATATTTTTTTGCACCCGGTGGCCTTAAATCAAAAGTTCTAAATGTCGCTGTTTTTCTCACACCTAAATACCCTACGTATTCCTTCGATCATTTTTGCACAAAATTAATTTCATCATACATATTAATTATTAAAAAATATTAGAATATCAAAACCAGATTTATGGTTTTGATACATAAAATGGAGTTAACAAGAGTTATCGCCATCTTACTAGCAAACTATGTCATAAGCGTCAGTAACTATTCTTTGATAGATTGAATTGTTTAGATCAATCCTGTAATAATCCAATTTATCAGGATCATACTTTTGGACAATTTCAATAATTTCGCTTTTCTTTTTGCGTTGATTTACTACATCCCTATGAACATAACCAGTGACATAACTATATTCATTCTTAATGGCTTCACCTAAAAATTTTATGCGCAAGTAGTGACCGCCGGTTCCTCCCCAATAACCCTCAAGAATGCTAACCCCTTCCAAATATGCAGTGTTCATTAACCCCTTGTTCACATCAACTGTACCTGGGCGCAATTCATAATTTTCTAATGGACCGCCCTTTGCGTACCCTATTATGCCACCAGTGCTGCTGTTCATCCTTAGTGTCACCAAGATAGAAGATTCATCTGCAATTGTCTTTCTGAAATAGTCTTCACTTTGTGGCATCAATGTGGAAACCCGACTGTTAATATCTAAAAGGATCTTCATCGTATTCTCATCCACTTTACTGCTATGGCCTTCTGTAACAAAAATTAATTTTGTACCTCTTTTGGAATCTTTTAAACCTAATTCTTTATTCCATGATTCTTTAAAATATGCTACATTATCATAAAAATTTTTTCTAAATTCAG
>JBBRRF010000086.1:0-6720 GCA_038200885.1 Candidatus Nitrosocosmicus sp. | reverse complement strand
TTGAAGAGAAGATCCGATTAATTGAGATGTCTCCAACAGAAGAAATAATAACATCAAATGAACTCGCTACATTATTTGAAAACAAAACAACGCCTAGACATTATATAGGATTGGAAATTTCCGGAAGATTACATTTAGGTAGCCTTATAGTTACAGGATTTAAGATCAATGATTTTCTGAAGGCCGGCGTCCAAGCTAATGTGTTTCTAGCTGATTGGCATACTTATATCAATAACAAACTAAATAGTGATTGGGCATTAATTTCAAAAATTTCAGATTATTATGAAAAAGCTTTCAAATTTTTTTGCCCTGGCGTTAATATTATTCATGGTACAAAGCTTTATGAGGAAACTGATGATTATTGGAAAAATTTTGTACTTTTCTCAAAGCAAATTACGCTTGCTAGAACATTAAGATCACTAACAATTATGGGAAGAACAGAGAAAGATTCACTTGATTTTTCCCAACTTCTCTATCCTTCTATGCAATCTGTGGATATCAAAGCCCTAGATTTAGATATTGTTCACGCAGGAACCGATCAACGTAAGATCCATATGTTGGTGAGAGAAGTTTTTCCAAAACTAGGTTGGAAAGTTCCCATTTCCGTTCATCATCATTTGTTACCTGGTCTATCTGAGCCTGTTTCTACTAGTGCTACTGCTAACGCCGCCACTACAGAATTTGACGATGGAACATTAGATGATGATCATAAGATCTTTAGTAAGATGAGCAAGAGTAATCCGTCTAGTAGTATACTAATTCATGATACTCACGATGAGATTTCTAAAAAAATAAGAAAAGCTTATTGTCCGACGAAGACTTCAGCGAACAACCCCGTCTTAGAAATCATTAACTATGTGATATTCCATCAGTTCAAGGAATTTGTATTGGAGCGCCCCCAAAAGTATGGAGGTAACATGTCATACTTCTCGTACAATGAGGTTAAAAATGATTACGAACAAGACAAGATTCATCCCATGGATTTAAAGGCGGCAACTTCCAGATACCTAGACAAAATAATTTCACCTATTAGAAGTTATTTGCAAAATGACAATCCGGTTTCCATCTGATTATTTTTTATTTACCTTTCTATTTTAGAAACTAACTCTTAGGAGGATTTCATTTGTTATTCGTATTTCTTCTTCAAAATAATTTGTGTTCATCTTATTCTCTGATGTATAGGACAACATATTCCACCAATCGATTGTGTTTCTACACATGGGTTCACTTGATGGCACTAATGTTTAGTCTTGTGTAGTCTATAGTATAGTCGGTAATAACTTTAGAAAATCCATTAAAACTCTTCTTTTGATGTTTAAAGAAACAATCCATAAAAGAATCTATGATCTGATTGTCGTAATCAGAATACAAATACGATAAATATGGTTTCATTACCACTGTTTTCATAAATAGTCTATATTCTTCAAAACTCGAAAATTTTGCTATTTTTTTTGTTAGACTCGTTTCAATCTCCTTAAATCCCGCCCTTTCCATTATTGAAAACGTCTCTTCAGCTGTAGCAAAATTCCATGGATCTTCCCAATCAAGAAAATAGCCTTTGAATTTGCTACTATCTCTAGTCAAATCTAACAAGGGTATGACTGTACCTAGATTTCCATTACCACCACATTGAATTAAGATTTCTCCGGATTGCTTTAGTAGTTTCCAAAAGTTACTGAATAGTTTGTAATGATCTTTGATCCAATGTATTACTGCATTAGAAAAGATAATGTCTACTGGTTCTGGTAATTCGACTGTAGATAAGTCTGAATTAACAAAAATCACATTTCCTTGATCCTTTAGATTTATTTTTGCCTTTTCGATCATGTTTTGATCCAGATCGATAGCATAGATTTTACCCTTTTTCAAAATATTTGCAATGATTCTGGTAACCCTGCCACTTCCACAGCCTGCATCTATTAATACCTCATTTCCCTTCCATTTTCTTTTAGATAATAATTCTATTGCCCAGGTTTCTTGTATGGAAGAAACTTTGTGATAATTTTCCGCATCCCATTTCCCTTTTTCATTCGTTAAAGACCTCATTTGGTATAGTTTATAACATTACCTGGTTTCATTCTTAAAATTTTTTCTAAACCATTTTATAGGCTCAAATGATAAATTCTCATATTTATGAAAACGAGGGTTTTATATGCAGTTGGGATAGGTATAATAATTATTGGAGTAGTTTTTTATTTGTTTAACATAGGGTTTTTATCTCAAAATTCAGAATCAAACAATAATCCTGAATCAGTAGTCAATGGTACGAATGACGGACCCACCCAACTAAATCAGCCTTCAACATCTGAATCGCCTGAAACAACAGAACTAACCCCTCAGCAACTCAACAGCCAAAATTTATCTTTATCGGTCAATTCGGTGAAAGTGGTACCTGTAAACAACGAATCTAGGTTGGAAACTGTATTCAAAGTATATAATCCAAATAGGGGGTCAGCAATCCTTGAAACTGTTACCTATAATGTTTATCTTGACAACGTGAGGATAGCTTCTGGAGATGTAGGATCCAGAACAGAGGGATTTGTAGATTCTCTCGAATCAGTGTATACAATAATAGGAAATCAAAGCATCGTTCTTCGTGACAGAGAATCATTAACCGAAGAAGCAAATTCACTTTTTGATTCTCAAGGAAAAATGGTAGCTGCAGTTGCAGATAATTCAAATTCTTCTACTTCACAGGCATACGATGTAAATGGAGTCTATTTTTATACCCTGAATAGGGGTAGCGAAGCACAAGTGAGGGAACATGAGTTCAACTTTCAATATCCACTCAATTAATTTTATTACTTACATCAAAGGCAATTAAATTCACTATAAAATAGACTAATATATCTGAAAAGCATTCTAAACGATTAAAATATAGATGGTCAAAAAACTAAAGGTACCTTACTATTCAATTAATTCATCTAAATCGGAGTTGACAAAGGATAATAATTTAATTCGATTTATGGAGAAAAATGATATTGATACGTTGGGGGATTTATTGCTGAAATCTATAGAAAATATTGAATGGTATTGGAAGGCCGTAAACGATGATCTTGGAATTAAATGGAGAGAGCCGTTCAACAAAGTAGTTGATATACAAAAGGGACTACCTTGGTGCGAGTGGTTCATTGGAGGAAAATGTAACATTATCGATAATGTTATTCAAAATAATATCAATAAACACCCAAATAAGACTGCATTTATTTTTGTTAACCAGGATGGGATAAAGAAGAAGCTCAGTTTTAAGGAGCTGGAAATAAGGGTAAATGTATTTGCAAGTGCATTAAGAGATATCGGAGTTAAAAAGGGTGACGTCGTGGGAATTTATCTTCCTATGAGAATGGAATCATTTGTATCGCTTTATGCGATCTCAAAATTAGGAGCGGTTCATGTACCCATTTTTTCCGGTTTTGGTAAGACAGCCCTTGAACAGAGACTCATTGATTCAAATTCTTCATATTTAATTACTAGTGATTTTTTTCAAAGGAGGGGCAGAGTAATTAATTTAAGAACACACTGGGAAGATGTGTTATCCAATACATTTGTAAAAAAAATAATTGTGTCAGAAACTGAAGAATCTGTGTCTGATAATCCTCCTAATGATGGGGTTTTTGCCTTTAAACGAATTTATGATGAGGCATTTAGGAAACATGATGCAAACAGGAAATTCGAAGCAGAGCTGATGGAATCTGGTGACCCTTTGTTCATTTTATACACTTCAGGAACAACTGGAAAACCAAAGGGTACAATTCAGACACACGGGGGATTTTCTATTTTTTCTGCTCATCAATCATCATATTTGATAGATCTCAAATCTAATGATACTATTCTTTGGTATGCTGATATAGGTTGGATTACTGGTCAAACATGGATAGTTTATGGATCTCCTATAATAGGATCAACTGCTGTCATTTTAGAAGATACGTTGGACTTTCCATCTATGGATTATTGGGCAAAGCAAGTTGATGATCTGCATGTTACAATATTTGGAGCTGCTCCAACGGCAATAAGACAATTTATGAGAAATAAGATTGATTTTTCAAAGTTTCACTTTTCTTCTCTTAGGCTACTGGTTTCTACCGGAGAGAGATTGAATAAGGAAGCGTGGGATTGGTATTTTTCAAAAGTAGGGAACAATCGTTGTCCTGTTATAAATTTGTCAGGTGGCACTGAGGTAGGAGGTGCGATTCTAAGCATGCTTCCATTCTTGGACAATGTACCTACATCTGTAGGTGTACCTGTACCGGGATTGGATGTTGATATCTTAGATGACCAAGGTAAATCTGTTGATGACGGATATCTCGTAATTAGAAATCCGTGGCCTGGGATGACCAAAGGCATCCTAAATGATGAGGAAAGATACCTACACACATATTGGTCAAAATTTCCTAATATTTGGAATCATGGTGATAAGGTTCGGATTGATTCACAAAACATGTGGTATATCTCTGGCAGAATAGATGATGTCATGAAAATTTCTGGACACAGGATTGATCCTAGTGAAATTGAAGAAGTATTAACAAGCTATTCGGGAATCGTTGAGTCAGCTGCTATTGGCATTCCAGACGAGTTAACCGGTGAATCTGTATGTATTTTCTGTGTTTTGAATAATGCTGATATGACAAATCAGACAAGCTCCTTAATAAAAAAGGATCTTAAAAAACTGCTGACAAAAAGGATTGGTAAATTTCTACTTCCTAAAGCCATTTATTTTGTTAATGAACTACCCAAGAATCGATCAGGGAAGATATTACGAAGATTAATGCGTAAGAAACTCTTAGATATTGATATTGCAAAAGATGACCTTTTGTTAGTCGAAAATCCCGAATCCCTTAGATCCTTCTCCGTAGTTAAATCATGATTTGTCTTGCACCAAAAAGCTAAATTTTCCTAACCTTTTGATTTATGCTTTGTTTGTGATGAATAATAATAAATTTAGTGCTTGAGTTGGTTATAATGTTGTTGTCCGATCTTTATTTGGATGCTATCAAAAATAAGGAGAAAAAGCTTTCATCTATACATGGAGATGAATTTGACGATCTTTTAAAGATCGCATCTACTAAGTGGGTGGAATATGAGCCTACAAAAAAACCGTCCTTTAATGTGGGTATTGATAGCAGCTGGAATAAGAAATCCTTTCAAGGAATCGATCTGTTTGTTATTGATAGTGCTGCAGTAAGCTCGCATAATCACATGTTGGGATCAAAATGGGATTATGGGATTTCTAACATTACTGGTGATGCTCTAGGTGCTAAAGCTATGAAAATGGAAATCGATCTAATCAAATCTGTATTGGATCAAAAACCAGATTATGTATGTGTCGATGGATCCTTAATATCTAATTTAGTTCATAACAAAAATGTATCTTATAGAGAAAACGTTAAAGGCCTCTTTGATAGTGATGAAGAGAGTGATATTTTGTTTATTTCAAAAAATTCTACATCAAAGAACCAGTTCAAGGAATATGGATCACGAGCAGCTGATATTTATTATTATAATAAATTAGGTCACAAGACTGGATTTAGTCTTGCAAACAAAAATAACTTTATCTCTGATAATTTAGATGTGGTTGAGATATATGCAAGGCTAACTGCCTATGTTCCTCTTATAAAGATTGAAATTATTAAAAGGGCAAATATTACCCAACCCGAAATTCAAAATTTGATTGATGGCTTGTGCTATCACAGCATCAAGGGATATCCTTATTGTCTAAAGCTTGCCCACCAATCTTGTAAAATAACCAACAATGATGTGAAAAGACTGGCAAGTCTATATGGATTTAAGAATGAGTTTGGATCAAGAGATTCTCTAAACGAATAAAGTCAAAAAATGAATGAAGGTAAAAGTTTATTAAAACTTGTGCATTGATATATTTGGTACCCAAATGTGTCACAAATAGACTGATTGTTTAGTTAATTACAAATAATGTTTCGCTGCTTTACTTCTGTCCACTTGATTCATAAACGAATGGGTGATATCAACGTGGGAAAGGTAAAACCCTATTACCAAATAAAAAAAATGTTTGTTGGAATCTAGATCATTTTAGCATACAACACTTATTTGCGTGAATGTTATCTATCAATAAGATATGGGGCGTTGGGATGATGAAAGATCGCCTGAAAATGGTAGATCGCCTGAAAATGGTAGATCAGGCAAAAAGCGAAATATCTTTAAATTAATTCGCAGAATAATCTTTGTTGGTTTTGCTGTGGTTGCCGCAGTTGTCTTGTTCGTATATTTTTCAACAGCAGGATTGAATATCGAAATAATTCAAAGGGGAGGTCCAGTCGAGACAATAAGCGTAAAATTAAGTAACAATAATTTCAATTCCATCAATAACGTTACTGTCCAATTTGACGATGATCAAATTCAACCTTTGGGAAATATGGGACCATTTGCATCAATTTTTGTATCTCCAGATGGGGGCGATTCTGAATTTAAAAAAGTAGTTGTAAAAGCTAATAATGGACAGATAGAAGCAATAAAAAACAGATAGTAATTCTACATTCAAATCTCTGCCTTTCCCTAATCCTCTTGTAATTGACTGTTTCAACATATTCTTAATATCTGCTATACACTAGATCTCTTGCGTAATTAGCACAGGTTAGCATGGTCTTTTGGCCATTATCGATTTCTATAACTAACAGATATTCATTATTCTATAATTTACCAATCCAGATACTATATCTGATATTCTGTCGTATTTTCTTAGCCTGT
>JBBRRF010000085.1:0-6749 GCA_038200885.1 Candidatus Nitrosocosmicus sp. | reverse complement strand
TCTATCTCTTTTGTGAATACCAGAAATAGAACACCTTCTTCAGAATACATTGGTCATGGTCTGTATATTTGTATTTTTCAGGATTGTCTTTGAGGAGAGCATCTGAAAGACTATCCTATCTTTTTAAGCAAAACCATGTTTCGATTTGGAAGTGGATTCAAAAATACCATCCGCAAGGTTGTCATATTGTAGGAGGAAGATATCAGAGTACATTGTGGATGAAACACTCATCCAAGTTGGATCAGAATACGTCTGGTTGTGGGTTGCTATTGAGCCAAAAAAACATGGAGATTCTCGCACTAAGTATATCCAAAGAGAGAAACATGTTTATCGCCGAGAGATTTATTTCAGGTTTGGTCAAGAATCATAGGAAACTTGTCGTACCAACAGACGGTGGTGGAACCTGGTATCTGCCCTCATGTAAGTTCCCAAAACCCGATCATCATCTTCACAATTCCTCTTTTGAGAAAAGCCTGAAGGAAAGGAAGATGCAGTACAATATAGATAGGGTAGAAGGATTTGACGAGTACCTTGCCTGTAGTAAAGAAAAGTGCAGACTAAATTATATCAATAACTGGCTATGGTTATTTGTGAAAATAGACAACAAAGAAAAGGTGCTAAATGCCTAAGTTAACAAGGCCTTGAATCGTTTCCCACACTTTAAATAAAAAGGCACTTTATACAACGTCTTTAACTGTCTCTTTTGCATCATAGTCTGAACCATCTACATTGGGGTTATATTTGTGAATATCTTCCCAATCATCAAATGTCATCCAATATCCACAATAGATTAATTTTTTCTCATTATCAATTTCTCCGTGCTGAGGCATTGATCACATGTATAGGGTGTTAGTCTAATTTAAATCCTGAATTCATTTGCCATATCTTCGAGCTCTCTTTTGGAAAGTTCGAATTGCTCGCATCAAATCAATTTTTCTAAATTCGGGCCAAAAAATATCAACAAATATTAGTTCACTATATGCGCTCTGCCACAGCAAAAAGCCACTCAATCGTTTTTCCCCTGATGTTCTTAAAATCAAGTCTGGCTCCGCTTGGGGGAGATGGGCCGTATATAAATTTGCTTCAATAATTTTTTCATCGATATCATTTATTTCAATTTGGTTTTCTTTTGCCTGTGTCGCTATTTTTCTAATCGCGTCTATTAGCTCCTTCTGTCCGCCGTATGCAATGGCGATGTTTAAATACATGTTTTCATACTTTTCTGTTCTCATTTCCAACTTTCTCAAAATATCTTGCAATCTCTTTGGAAGTATATTGAACTCTCCAATCGATTTTACTCGGATCTGCTTATCGTGTATCCTCTTATCATTGTACAAACCGATTAATTTATTCTCGAGTAAGGAGTAAATATTTTCGAGCTCATCTGTTTCCCTATGAAGATTTTCATTTGATAATACATATACTGTAGTTATTCTTATCCCTAGGTCGTATATCCAATTCAATAAATCTTCCGCAATGTCTGCACCCATTTGATGGCCTTTTGCTTTATTGATATCCATTATTTTTGACCACCGCCTATTACCATCTAGAATAATTCCAATGTGCTGAGGAAAAGGAAATTGATTTATTTGGCTTGTCAAGTGTTTTTCGTATATTTTATAAATAAGATTTTGTCTGGATGTTAAATACAGTAGTTTTAAAATCTTGTCTATTATAGACATTAGGAGAGATGTTTTATAGCCTCGTCCATGCCCTAATATATCTTACTGGTCGTCATGTTTTAGAGCCTCACCGCCCTTTCGGTTTCTAAAGTATTGGAATAGAAAAGTTGCCGCTATCAGAGTAATCGCTAACCCGATCAACAAAGAAGAAATTAGATTGAATGGATTTCCACGCTCAGTAATTAGAGAAGTTAATTGCAACATGGGTATGTATAATAAAGCCAAAACTACCAATCGCAGAATATCATATATTATATTGATACTACCTCTGAACCAATTACTCAACAATATCCCTGCAAATATCGTAGCAATTCCTATCCACAGTGGCGTTATAGTTCCAGTTGCAAAACTACTTAGCACAACTTTGTTTGTTAAAATTGACGCTATTCCTTGACCTGAATCCAATAATTCCTGAGGAATATGAGAAATTCCGCTTAAAATTGATGCTAAAATTATCATTGTGCCAGCAAAGTAGGAAAATACCCGGATGAATCCAGAGGGAGTGGGCTTTGAAAAACTTGCTATTGATTTATCTATGTCAAATGCCCTGAGAATAAAAGCAGCACCTAATATACTTATTCCTAATGCAAATGCCTCGCGAGAGAATCCAAAAATTATTGACAGACCGCTAGTAACTAAAAGTGCACCAGGAAGGCCCAGGAAAAATTTTGAATATCGTGGATCGTAAAATAGGATTTTTATATAGCGAGCTAAAATAGCATAGGAATATTCCACACTTCTACTTTGTCTTACTATGATTCTTTGGATGGATATAATTGGAATCCGACCCTGAATCAAAGGTATTGCCGTTTCATCGTCTTCCCCATCTGATATTACTACAGCCCCATCTGCTCCGTATATGCTTAGAACTCTGTCGATCTCCTGAGTAATTTTTAAATCTCCCTCAATGCCTCTATTATACTTGCCTGCAACCAAGGCTATTTCAACATCATAGCCCTTCATTTTGAATTCTTCATATGATTTTACGGCTCCAAAAATCGCATTACAATCCGAATCTTCTGGATCTTCAATCGCTAATCTTGTTCCTGCATTAATGCATAATTCCTTCCCGATAATTGGAGTTTCAAGTCCTCCCTTAATACCAATATCATCATCTCTGTCGATACAAAATACGATAACTTTAGTAAAATTTTGCAAGGAACCTATTTTGTCATAATTCTTATTTTTTTTTAGATCTACTTTATTGTCAAGTTGGCCCCATTTAGGCATTAATGATACAATAGATAAAATGATCTACTATTTAATTAAGTTACTCGATCTTTTGGAAATTTACAGATTAATTTCCAAATCAGATCTATGACTAAAACAACCGTTGATGTTCTTTTAGGATACACCTGTTATAAATAACGCTAATATCTTTCTTTTCCGCAATATCTTTTGCATCCATATTGTAAATTCCCAATTGCATCCATATTACTTTGATTCCATTCTTGAGTATTGCATCTTGAACTACCGGTAATACATCGTCAGATTTTCGAAAAATATCTACTATATCTACTTGATGGGGGATGTCAGATACCTTTGGATATGATTTATACCCTAGGATCTCACCATAAATAGGATTTACGGGAATGACGTTATATCCTTTTTCAATTAGGTATTTTGGAACATAGTTAGATGGCTTTCCTTCATTTGGGGACATTCCAACTACGGCAATATTCTTAAAACCATATATTCTTTTTAAGACATCATCCGAATTTTTATCTATATCGTTCATATCCATATCATGTTTTGACATGTCTTATTATTTAACAATTAAATGTGTATATTTTTTAAACATTATGCTTTGTTGTATACATGCGCTTTGTTGCACGATTATTTTTTCTGCTTTTTTATAAACAATTCTAACCCCAACAGTCGACTGATGAATAGACAAGATTTAACACCATTTACAAAAAACATAGAATAAACTTGACACGATTTTCTGTGGAAATCTTCAGTTGATTGAAATTAAGATATACTACTCGATGGTTATTGAATAATTGATTGCAATTGCATTTCAATGACTGGTATCCTTATTATCTAATAATTGCTAGATTATTGAATATTGATATTCAAAGGGATTTTCTAAATTCCTTGAACTTGTCGACCCTGAAGCAAAATGAATTCTTGGATCCAAATTGTTTCAGAAAAATACAAAACAACAAAGCATTAGTCATAGGAGCAGGACCGAGCATCGAAGAAAGCACATTACAAAATTACATACTTGAAATCTGTAACTGCGGCGGCAAAGGCAAATTTGATACCACCATGTCGGAGAATATGGTGGTGATAGCCGCCGACGGTGCTACTGAAATGTGTCTAGATTTAGGAATAATTCCAGATTTTGTTGTAACGGATCTTGATGGAGATTATGAATCCCTAACCAGGGCTGATTCTTGCGGATCAATCATGGTAGTACATGCTCATGGTGATAACTTTGATAAGATCACTTCACAGGTTCCATATTTTAGTAATGTTATAGGAACAACTCAAAATTTACCATTGAAGAATGTCTACAATTTTGGAGGATTTACAGATGGTGATAGAAGTGTATCTCTTGCTGTTGAGTTTTTAGCGAGAGAGATCTTGCTTGTGGGTATGGATTTTGACTCTAGGATAGGGTTTTTTTCAAAAAGAAATGTGTCAAATCTTGAATTGAAGAAACAAAAATTGCAAATTGGAAAATATTTGACTGGAGTGCTATTGGAAAATTCTGATGCCTTGGTAACCCACATTATGACTTCAAATCACAATTCATCTTTTTATGGGGTGAATAAATATAAGGTAATATGAAAACTAAGAATATTCTTACTTTTACAGGTTTTGGACTCGCATTGCTAGGAGGTTATTTGTGGATGATAAGTCAGATTTCTTTTGCCATGATCCTTTGGGGTTTGACTTTTTTGATCATATTTCGAATTAATCGTATGAACAAAAATAGATTAAAATACAAGAACAAATTTAAGAACAAACATAAACAGATTAATTCTAAAGATGATGATGTCTGATATTATCTCGTTGAGAATCAACCACTCCTTTATTACTAGCTACTAAAACTGTCTGTCTATTTCTTTATTTCTTTAAGCATACCTGGTCCATAGCATCTTCTCATTCACATAAGCGATTTGTCAAATTTTTCACAACCATTCTAGTTACTGAGGTTCAATAGTGGAAGGGGGCTTGCTTGATATAGCATATGTTACCCAAGTTACATTTTCAATTTCATTGGTTACCTTGGAACTAATTTTTTCTAAAGTGGAGTATGGTAATCTGGACCAATCGGCTGTCATCGCATCAACCGATTCAACAACTCTTATGGAAACAATATGACCAAAGATCCTTTCATCCCCCAAAATTCCGACTGCCTTATCGTCTCCCACTATAGCGAATGCTTGCCATACTTTATTGTACAAATTATCTTCAACGAGTACCTCTTCTACTATCTTGCTGGCCTTTCTGACCACATTTATCTTCTCTCGACTTGTTTCACCGACAATTCTTACTGCTAGCCCCGGTCCAGGAAATGGGTGTCTTGTAAGCAAGTCCTGAGGTACGCCCATTATTTTTGCCACATTTCGCACTTCGTCCTTATACAAGTATCTCAAAGGCTCTAAAATTTTTAAATGGAGCCACTCGGGGAGTCCACCCACGTTGTGATGAGTTTTTATTACTGTGGCGGGACCGCCCGAAACTCCACTTTCTATAACATCCGGGTATAACGTTCCTTGGGCTAACCACTGAAATGGTCCTTCATTTTCGGCAAATTCTGTAAATACTCTTGCAAATTCCTCGCCTACCTTTTTTCTTTTTTGTTCCGGATCTGTTAATCCTTCGAGACCTTTCAAGAATCTCTCCCTTGCATCTATGATTCTTAGAGGTATTCTTAATTTTTCTTGGAAAATATCTGCAACAACTTCTCTTTCATTCTCTCTCAACAATCCATTATCTACAAAAACGCAAGTCAAATTATCTTTGATGGCTCTGTGTATCAAAATTGCACAAGTGGTAGAATCAATACCTCCGCTCACAGCGCATAGGACCTTTTCACTTTTAACCTTCATTTGTACATCATTAATGCTTGTTTCAATAAAGTTCGACATACTCCATTCAGGATTTGCTTTGCTAATCACATTAGCGAAATTGAATAATACTTTATCTCCCTTTTCAGTATGAGCTACTTCTGGATGAAACTGTAATCCAAAGATCTTTTTGTCATTGTTACCTATTGCCGCTGAAAAAGAACTGCTAGTTTTTCCTATAACTTCAAATCCTTTAGGGATTATCTCTGCGGCATCACTGTGACTCATCCAACATTTCAGACCATCTGAATCTATATTTTTGAATAAATTAGTCTTGTCCGTTATTGTTAAGAATGCATTCCCGTATTCTCTATTCGTGACTCTCTTTATCTTGCCGTTGAAGTGGTCAACAATGATCTGATGTCCATAACAAATACCCAAAATAGGAATACCTAATTCAAATATTTCATCGTCAGGTTTAGGGGAATTCTTACTGTAAACACTGGCAGGACCACCTGAAAAAATTATTCCATTTGGTTCTAGATCTTTAATTTTCTCGGCTGGAGTATTGTAAGGAACTAATTCACAGTAGACATTTAATTCCCGTATTCTCCTACATATTAGGTGGCTATACTGAGACCCAAAATCCAATACAACTATTTTGTCCATTATTTGTCCACTTTATCTAGCATTCTTGTCAATACCCATGCAGCGGTATTGAAAATTTCATTGATCCTTTCCTTATCTCTATAATTCTTGATCTGTATTTTCTCAAGGATATCCTTATTTTCATTCTCGGTAATGATATCATAACTGATTATTTCCGATTCCGACAATTGTCCTTGATTGATTTTATCAAGGTCCTTGTTTATCATGCCTTGTAATATTCTGTTTAAAAAAAATGACCTAAAGGGTGGAGTTTCTATGCTAATTCTAATTTGATCTTCGGGAATAATTATTACTTCTTGTGATGTTACATGAAATCGGGCAACGGGTGTATTATCTTTTATTCTTTTTATTAGCCTTGTTTCATCAAAGGCTTGTT
>JBBRRF010000084.1:0-6760 GCA_038200885.1 Candidatus Nitrosocosmicus sp. | reverse complement strand
AGTATGGCAAATCCGATTAAAAAAGAAGAAATATTATTGATATCTCCAGATGACTTTCGTCCCAATAACTCGAGGATTTTTTTTCCGATAGCAAATGATACCATTAAAGATGAGAGGATCAATCCAATAAGAAGAACCAATAAACCAAAAGCCGATACTGGCATCCCTACCACAGTGATTGCCGATAGCAGTATTACAACCACGAACAATATAATTAATAGAAATCCCACCACCGTGTTTTTTATTACGGATTTTTTCATAACCAATCGAACTGAATCAAAATGATTCGGTAGTAACTTGACGAGTATGATACCTAAAATACCAAATCCTATAACAAACAAAATACCAAAAAGACTAAGCCAACCTTCTATATTCGGCATCATTGAGTCTTGGCTTCTTACCTCTAGGTCTCCGATAGTGCCGTTGTTTTGGAAATTGTCAGTCATAGCTACCAGTTGTCCTGTTATATTGCCCTCGTTGTCGATAGTTCCACCTACAACATACGCGTCCTTAATTACCACAGAAGTTGAATCGAAATATACGTTGTTAGCTGCTAATATCGCATTCGTTGATTTTCCATCTAAATCTATTATATTTCCAACAGCTACAATTTTTCCTGAAACATCTGCATTTACCGTTACTTGTCGCCCAGCCGTAAGAAGGTCACCCTCTATCGGTGCATTGACCTGAATAATATTCGCAAATATTATCGCTCCTCTGACAGGGGCGTCAATATATACTGTTTCTCCAAAGATTACCACTTCATCTTGTATAGGTTCTCGTATTGAAATCTGATTACCTGAAATAACTTGCAAAGCAAAGGTGGTATCTGGCATAACTAATGGTACTAAAACTAGAGCTGTTATACAGAAGATGAAGAAATATTTTATTCTAGCAGTCATGTCATTTTGCAACATTTTATTAGATGACCAATACTTGGTCAAATTTAAATTCATAGGGTACATACATTTCATCTATTTCCATTATCCTTACATTTTATTAATACTTTAATTTAAGCAAAAATATGACTTAATACCCATTTAATCGATATTTGAGAATATTTTCGGATGCATTAACAAACAAACCGCAAGTCAAATAAGAGAATAAAGTCGTTGAACAGCACTACGAACAGAGAATAAAACTTACAGTCAGAATAATTATGTAATTAAAAGAAAGGTCTCTATTACGATATCCACAGTCTGGGTATTGTTGCATAGCCCCATGACCTCCACCTTGTGTCTGTATCAACCATGCACCGGGTATTTTTACTGCTATTTTAATGAATCAATCGGTAGAGATATAATATCTTCAAGTTCAATCATGACTAAAGAGCTACTCCGTGGGGATTATTTTCCTAATGGTATGGTGATTCGAACACAAATGTTGATTTTATTGAAGGATATTAAATTGAGTTTTTTTATCTTTCCCCATTGTATATTCGAGGTTTTCCATCTGAGTAATATCATTAGAAATTTCTTTGGCCCAAGGACTTTCCATTTTATCAGAAAGTTTTCTCTCAATTTCTTTTATTATTATCTCTTTATGGTATTCTATACTACTGGGAATAAAGATATCTGTCTTTCTAACACCGGGGTAAGATTCTATTCTTTTGACATTTGAGTCCAAAGCAAATACATCTTTGCTAATATAAAGCCAGTAAACAACATCTTGCTGACTGAGCATAGGAAGGTAAATGCAAAAAGAATCCTTATCTTCATAACTCCTTTCAAGTACCTTTGTATAGGAACCTTTTTCGATATTAGTTGAGACAACAGACACGATATATCCTCGTATAGCAGTAAAGTTAAATTGTAAAGTGAAATCAAGTACATGGTTTTCGATCATCTTATCAAGCCTTCTAGCGACTGTTTTTGATGACCTGGAAATTTTTTCGGAAATATCTGTGATCTTCATACTAGGATCGTCCAGGAGGCATCTAATTATTTTAAAGTCAATATAAATGGGTCTACATAGCGGTTATAGTACCAAACATGGTTTATTATTGGCATCTAAAATATACATATACTATAATATAATAACAGTTTGGATTCATCATGGTAAATGCAGGTAATTAATAAGATCAATGAAGTAATAGTGAATCAAAAAAGATCTTAATATGAAATAAAAAAATTAAGGATTATTCACTAGTTTTTGATCAAGCCAATCAAATATCCTTTGATTAGTAATTGCAGGAGCGCCACATTGACAATGTTCCTCGGCGCCTTCTTCTTCAGTAAAAAGTATATATTCTTTAGATGAAGATGGAACAGAAACTAGCCCATCGTAAACCTTTTTAGGTTGACCTGGAAATGAATCATCCTTTTCAGCATCTAACACTAGGGTGGGTGTTTTAATATCTTTTATAATATCTTTGATTGAATACGCTTTTGCTCCAGTAATTAGTTCATATGGTGAATTGTTTCCGGTAGTATACATCCCATGTTTCATATTGAATTTTATGTTTGGATCTGTTTCTATCAAACGATTTAGGTATGAATTTACAAACTCTGAGTCACCTTTTTCAACTGCATCTGATAATTCTGATGGGAATCCAGATTTTATAGCATCATATCCGTCATACACGCCATTATAAAGAACACATGCAGATATACGCGGTTCAAATGCAATGGTCCTTGCAGCCAAATACCCGCCCATACTGATGCCCATAATGGCGATTCGTTCTGGGTCAATTTTATATTCACTCTTTTTTGATAATGCAAAATCTAACACAGGAGTGACAACTTTTTCCCAATCATATCTAAAAGGAATTTTCTGTTTACGAATTACATCGCCCTGGCCGGGTCCTTCGAAAATCAAACAATTATATCCTCTTTCTATTGCTGGTGCAGCTGCAAAAGAATATAGCTCTTCCAATGTGGAATCAAAACCGCCATGGGCTATTAATATAGGATAGAGAGCGCCTTTATCATTATTGTCAAGATTTTTTCTATTATATTTTAGATCATCGTTAACAATATTTGTATTATCTTTTTTACTGTGATTTGACTTTGGTACGTGAAAAAAGTAACCTGGTAAGTTAGTTCCTTCATATGGAATTTGCACTTGTTCCACAAGAAATGGGAATAAAGATGCTGCCAGCCTAAAACATTCTTTACTTGATTCTACAGTATTTTGAATTCTTGGGTCATCAGGCTCAACCAACAAGAATGCAGATACGCGATAGTAATTTGATGCTCGTAGATAAGCATCTCGTGCACTCACTTTATGATGTTTATTAATGCAATCATCCGCATAAGTATGGATCCTTTTTGCTGTCTTTAGCCATTCCTCATGCCAACTATCAAAATTACCTTCTTTGATCCGGTAGGCAGTAGAAAGACATTCTCCAATATCCGCTCCTTTATAGTAAGTTTCACCTATTGCTCTTAGTAATTGTAAAGAAAATGTAGGATCTTCAAAAACTAGCTTCATTTACTTGTATCATGTGAAGACAATGATTATTAGTATATAAATAAATAATTTTGTTCCATCCATAATCCAAAGACAGTAGAGTGTTATCAACAACTAATGAATCTAAATGATGAACCGGAATTGTATATTAACTGAAGATGAAACTTAAAATTAATAAGTTAAAGCAAAGACGATAACGATTCTCAAATTATAAAAAACTACAAGCCTAATCATTGATGTTAGTAGGTAATAGTTCTCATCCGTGGGGATATGATTCAAGGATGAACACAATCATGTATGCTATCCATCACAGAATAATTCATTATGTTTTAATACACTTAAAACTTAATCCGTTGTCCAATGGTTCTTTCAGTTTCCCTAATACAAATTATAAGAATTGTCAGTAGGATCACATTTATTATGACAATCAAACGAACTTGGGACTTCAGTAATAACATTTATCAACAGAAAAAAGGTTTGAATGAATTACAACTATTGATCTACTATCGGTTAAGTCTAGAATCCGATGTCAGCTGATACAACCCTTATAAATAAACTTGATAGAGGATATTCATGAGCAAAGCATCGCAAGTTGCTGTTGTTACAGGGAGTTCCACCGGAATAGGATTTGAGACTTCTCTTGTATTAGCAAGAAATGGGTTTCATACCTATGCTACTATGTGAGATTTGGATGACTCTGATAAAATAATGGAAATAGCTAACAATGAAAGATTACCCTTAAACGTTTTACAACTGGATGTTACTGGTGACAATTCAATTAAAGAAGCCATCGGTCAAATATATGATATAAATAACAGGATTGATGTTTTGATAAATAACGCAGGCTATGCATTAGCAGGACCACTTGAGAAAACATCAACTGAAGAAATAAAGACTCCGTTTGAAACAAATTTTTTTGGAGCAATAAAAACTACACAATTAGTGATACCTATAATGAGAACCCAAAAAGAGTGGGAAAATAGTGGATATAACATCCATGGGTGGAAGAATAGCCATTCCATTGGATCCAATTTATCACGGTACGAAATTTGCATTAGAAGGGCTTTCAGAATGCATTCGGTATGAATTAGGATTATTTAATATCAAAATAATACTTATAGAACCTGGTGCAGTAGGTTCAAACTTTTGGAACAATATAAAGATGGCAAAGAGTACTTTGATTTGCTTGGAATAAAATGAATTGATTATCAAAATAATAAGCAGCCATAAAAAATCGTCTTTGAAAACCAAAAGATTTCTGGTTTAATAACCAAAGTAGGATTATATCTCTTATTCTGGTTTCTTTGCGTAGTCTCCCATACCAGTAAAGTCAATAGAAACACATGGTTCGTCCCCAATCACCCAAGCATCGTGTCCTGGTGGAATTACTGCGGTATCTCCGGGTCCCCCTTCAAATTCCGTTCCATCATCCATCCTTACTTTCATTCTTCCGGAGATTATTACTGAAGTATGCGGAGCCTGACAACTATTTGTTTAAACTAGTGGTTTTACACATTTCCCCCAACTCCAACCTGGCTCGAGGGTTGCTCGACCAATTATGACATTGCCCAGGTTTACAATCTCAACCTTTCCCTTTTCAAATTTTCTTACTTCATCAGGAGAGTCGAAATTTTTTGTTAGCATATTTGTTGTAGACATTTTTATTATCAAAAGTAGGTTTATAATGCTTGATTATAAGCATTATTCCATATCTATTCCAATATCTGTTCCAGATTTTTGAATAACTCCAATTATTTGTATGGTATAAAATGATTTCTTGTCATATCAAATAGTATCAATATGCGATCTTTACTTTGATGTAAGTATGTATGAAGATAATATGAATAAAAATATCTCATAGATTGTTACTATTAATGACTATGATTTGGATCGACTACATTCTTACAAATTTTTTTCCCTATTAAATTTTGAGTTCAGCACTACCAAATAGAACCGAAAATGCCTTACACATATCAGGACGGTGTTATATTTTGACAAGTCAGTACCAGGAGGGATATCGTAATTTTGATTTCCATTATTAGCTTTTAGTTTCCCAAGATTTACAAAATCTAATGCATTTTTATCTGTTGATAAGTAAACATGCAAATCAGATCCATTTATTAGCTTTAGATTTTCTAATCTCAGTACCTTTGTATCGTCCCGGAGTGGAATAATTTTTGCTGTGCCCTCTGCATTGTGAATTCCATCGTTAACACCGATAAATGCGCCTAAAATTAGTGGTTGATTTGATTCAAACGAAATAACGGTTTCATTCATAACTTCATCAATTTTACTGCTGCCATCATTGTTTGATTTAGGGTATTGAATCATCAGCTGGTTTTTCTGAGATTTGCTCATGTTCTCTGCGACTCTGACCCTCTCATCCTCACTCATTTTGTTATCCCTCTCAAAAGATATTGAAGGACCGGAATTGGAAGGAAATTGCTCATTTATTTCCCGTTGATATGAACAATGGCGATGCTAGATAAACTGTTATCATCAAGGTAACTATACCAACAGTTAGATATGTGATTTTCTTAAAAAGGGCATATGTCCATTACCTTTCATAAAGAATAGATTGGATTGAAAGATTATAAGGGATCTTCCATATCAGATCCAAATATGTTCCAAATATTGGTTTTGGTATTCTAATATTTTTTTTGGCAAAAGACGAGATCGCTATTTTATTTTGTAATTTAAGTACTTTGAAAATAAACGAAACCCAAAGTATCCTAAGATTTTTGAAGGAAAAAACAAGGACAAATATCTTAGTAAGAATCCTTTTTTCATCATGTGTCGATGATAGAAATATTAATAGTTATAGCGAGATCGCTAATGTACGGATCTTTGAAAGAAAAATAGAGGACAATAATATTATCATAGTGCCTGACTATACCAAAGTGCTACTATCCTCTACTACAGATCCAATCAAACATGATAAGGAAACAGCATATTTTTTATCATATTCTGACAACGAAAAGATAGCCTATGCATATATAACAACATTCGAAAAATTATGGTTATTTCAGACCGTAACGAAATTGGAGGTAAGATAAAATCTTTCACTAACTGAATATTAACAATCATCCTATTCCCTCTTTGGAGAAAATTATTGATCTCATCTGTGATAGAATTGTTCCTTCCATCTAAACATTGCCTGTTTTATCATAGATGTTTTGAGAATCTTGTATATAAAACTAAATCGCAAACCTATGTATGGATGAATATGTCAATCTCACAAATTGAAGATTTTTGAAAATATCAGAATTTAATTATCTTGTTTTGCTTTACGATATGAGTTCCTAAATATCTAAAGAGAAACTGAAATTTCTTAAATATGTATGATTCT
>JBBRRF010000083.1:0-6767 GCA_038200885.1 Candidatus Nitrosocosmicus sp. | reverse complement strand
TTAGAATCAAAATCAATCTTGGATCTAACACGAGTCCTAATTCAGCCTGATAAGTAACAGAGTTAGCAATCTTTGTTGAAATGGTTTTTGGAATCCAAGGTTTCTTTTTTAAGAAATTTACTGTTATGTTAATAAATATAGCGAACGAAAGTAAAATAATAATGAAAGGAGAGAAGCGAGAAATTATAACAAAGAAATTGTACGCATAATCTTGTATTTGTTCTTCTAATTTCAACAGACCACTTATCTTGAGAAATGATAAGCCCAAGCTATAAACACATAAAATGATCAATAATAATGAAAAGTAAGTACATGATAAAGTAATTGAATTATATTTACTTAGGACCTTGACATTGTAAAAAGTATTGAGAAAATATAACAAAGAAATGATGGGAAATGAAGGGATGATTATTAAATTTGGTATTACTTCATCATGAACCAAGAATGAAAATAAAAATAAAAAGATAATGCAAAGTGATATAGCTATATTTAGTCTCTTTTTAAATATTAACAAAGCAAGAACAGAAATCAATATTCCTAGGACAAGTGTATCGAAATTCTTATCAATAATGTAAAAAGAATTTACGATAGTAACATCATACATTACACGGTTTTCTAAAACGAATACATTGAGATTAAGGAAAGACGACAGGAAAAATACATAAAAGAAAGCCAACAAAGCGATACAAATGGACGTGATTCGTGTAAGATACGGTTTATCTAACCCTAATTGATTTAGATATAGATTCTTTAGATTTGTCACTGCTAACTCCTATGAAATATGCATGATGATTAGGAGTTATATGTATATAATGATCACTCGGGTTATATAATTAAGCGTTCAGTTTACACAGCTACAATGTTCCGTAAAACCATAATCAATTCTTTTGGAAAATGAATTTCATAATTACCATTATAGTAGAAAACAATTAAGCAGTCTTTTTCAGACCAGGTCTTTGATAATGAATTTTATTAAATGTAGTTTCTTGGCAATATTTGTCCAATTCTGTAATATTAGCTAGGAATTCAAACAAATTAGCAAGCGGAAATAACATACGATTGTGGAATATTTGCGACTTGTTCATGTGTTTTTCATAAAGATATATGCAAGTACAATATTTTGAATTTACTTTATCATATGCATGAAAATTGGACAATTGACAATCATGGAGGAAATTAGCCCAGGCGTACATACTTTATTGATTGAATGGAGATTTAGGGTAGTTCTTTAAAATTGAAATAGAAAACTTTGAGACTTGTGCTAATTTTGTTCTTTTTATGTCTACCAAATATAGCTGCATGTACAAAAAGACTCTTATCAATTCCAGAATTTTTAATTGGTTTGAGTTATGTTACCTTTACAATCAAAAAATTGAGTATATCATGGAGATATCAACCCAGGTCGGAACCTAAACGAAACCATGCATTTAGAATTCAGAATGTGATCATTATGAGCCCATGAAGCAAGTAGTAGAGTATGCTGAAAGAAATGAGATTTTCAAATGTTGCTAATTCCCAAGAATCTACATTCTATTTATATATAGCATAGAGAATAAATTTGTTAAATTTGACTACAAATAAAGAAAGACCGGCTGGTATTACAGTCATAGCAATTTTAATAATAATAGGTGGAATATTCCTTATTAGCGGCGGAATATCCCTCATTGGACTAGGCGCACTCTTGTCCATGTCTTCAGAAGATATTATTCAAAGTAGTGGCATTTCAGCTGAAATGACACAACTTGAATCCCTAGGAATGATTCCATTGGTTCTAGGTGTGGTTTTGTTGATTCTTGGAATTGCATATTTAATAGTGTCATATGGTCTGCTGAAGGGTAAAAGCTGGGCCTGGATTATCACAATAATAGTAACCATAATTGGGCTCATTGTTCAGATCATTTCAGCTATAATAGCTGGATCCATTACTTCCTCAGTCTTGTATGGACTAGCCAGCCACATTGTAGGGATGATCATAAGCGGAATTATAATATATTATATGTTTAGACCCCATGTGAAAGCATTTTATAGACAATAATCCCCCAATTTTTATGGAAACTGACCAGTTCTATTATTTTTGATTCGGCTTAAATAACAAGCTAATCAAATGCTTATTATTAAACAGATTTTCATTTTAGATATGAGGAAATTCCTAGAACCAAGTAACGACAGAAATAGTGAAGGTAATCCAGAAAATGGAGCCACCAGAATTCAAAAGACTTCAGATAGCTCGATGCATTTACAAATTTTTTATAACGGAAGCTGGAGACATGATAACAATTGCAAAATAAAAACTAATAAAGAATGCAATATTACTGTATAGATTTAAATTTGTAATTTTTTCAATTTTTATCAATTAGAGTTTTCCAGTAGAGTAAATATTTGTAGTATCTCAAAAAAAATTCTACATTTCCCAAATCAAAATATAGAATTAAACTTTTCCTGAATCCATGCAAACATCCTCTCCAACAGCCTTGTTTTCCTAAATCCCGGGCTCCAACAATATAACTAACGAAAAAGAATTAGGTATTTTACAATCAACTAATTCTACCACTCTATCTCCGTCACACAAGTAGGAAGGAGTTTACCTAGTGAATATTTTAAATAAAGTCATTTTAAGGAATATTGATTGTATACTTAAATTAACTTTAAATATTTGAATATACATATAATATATAATTATATTTGAATTGATTCAAATATAGTTAATAGGTATTTCAAGTCCAGCGAGGAGGTTACCAAACCTGACCTCGCGGGTAGATTAATTCAACTATATAAAAAAGGCAATCCAAGAACTATTTAACCACCTGGCTAAAAATGGAAATAAAGAATCAGAATCTGTGCCCATTATGAAAGGAATAAAATCAGCGATTAGATAAAACTACTCTAACTATCATTATATAACACAACCTCACATTGTCTGCCTATTCTACAGAATGTCCTACAACAGAATTATCTTTCATATCTACGCAGCAAGGGCATTTTTGTTTAACGCAGACATTTGTAACTTCATGTTTACAAATAGGACACAGGCATTTTTGAAGTTCGATTTCACCCAATTTCTTTTTCCTATCAGTTTTTAAAATCAAGTATACCCAAATTATAAATAGGAACAGTGCAACTGCAAAGAAAACAAAAGAGACTCTCACATTTGCCCTCACTGCCACTAGCAATATCCCAAATAGTGCAAAACCTATTCCACTCCAAAAGGGCCAGATTGGATAATTTTTGTTCAGATTGTAATATTTGAAATCTCACTCTTATTTATTCCCTTTTAGTTGAAAGATCAGAGAGGCAGGCAGACCGGTAACGGCTTGATTCTGTTTTTGATTGGTAATTCACGAAAGTATTTAGTAATTTAAATATTAGAAGGTCAATTTTACTCTATTGTACAAAACCAACTGGAAGATCATTCCCTCAACCCTGTCTTTTTTATTAATAATTTTTATGATTACGAGTCAGAATAACGCAGTTTTTAGTCAGGACGACCGATCAAATAATAATTTCAGGGCAATCCCTACCAACATTTCTGGAATTACATGTGATAAGGTGGAACATTTTGTTTATCACAACCATACGAAATTAATTATAAAATTTCAAAATGAAACTCACAATATCCCTGCCGGAATAGGCATCATCCCAAATGATTGCATATTCTGGTTGCATACCCATGATGAATCAGGCATAATTCATGTCGAATCGCCAGTTAAAACTGCATTCTCACTTGATCAGTTTTTGAAAGTATGGGATATCTTTGATAACTCATCTTTCATTGAAAATATTTCAAAAAATGATATCGCAGCAAATGTTTCGATGATTTCAGAAAACAGCTCCCAAAGTAAGTCAGATAATTACAGGGATATAATTTTGGAAAATAACGCCATCATTACCATAGACTTTGCTAATAAATCAAAAGATTGATTCCTAATAATAGGAATTGGTCACCACTTTGGTTAAGTTTTTCAATAGTCTTTGATATATTTTATGCTGTCATTCTCATCTTCATCTGTTTTTTTCAGCTTGATCACAATCGTTCCACCGACTTTATTGAATATCCTTTGTCTTCTCTTACTTGAAAAAATAAGTCCTAATATAATATCAACCGGTAATAAGAAAGATTTTCCGAAGACCTCAATAGCTATATTTATAATATTTGGTCTTTCGCCGGACAAATTTGTAGCCTTAATGTGAACAACCCTTTTTCCAATAGTTTGTCCTGTTAAGAATTCTAGGACTACCCAATATAGAAAAAAGATGGAGCTAGCAATAATATATTCATATGGTTGCTTGATACCTATTCCATTTTCACCGTCAATGTAAATTCCCCAAAATGGAAAAGAGTAGTCAGCTGAAAAGTTGAAAAACAGGATGTTTATTATTATAGAGATTATAATAAAGTCAATGAGCCAAGCTACGAACCTATCCTCCCATTTTGCCAAAACGATTTCCCTTGAATATTTCTTTTCAGACTTGTTGTCACTCATGTATATAAAGAACTGATAGTTAATTATAAAAACTTACATATTATACCATTTAAGTCGAGTATCTTAATTTAAATCAACATTCGTTATTATAACATGCTTATTTTGCGCGGTATAACAAGTACTAAGAGCCTATCCCAAAATTCGATAGAATTATAGCTTCTTGTCTCTCTTGTTAAGCTGTGACCTATGTCCCGGAGAAAGATGGAGTAAGGAATGATAAAGGCAATAATCATTATCCTACCATTATAAGGATTCCAGATGAATTATGGAATGAGTTTAAGAAGATCCTGCCCAAAGAAAAATCATCCAAAACTGTCGGTAGACCAATTATACCATATAGAAAAGTGCTTGATGGAATTTTATACATTCTGATAACAGGGTGTCAATGGAAGCTACTACCCAAAGAGCATGGTTCAGGGTCAACATGCCATAGGCATTTCCAGGGATGGAATAAACTCGATGTTTTTAAAAAGACATGGATTAAACTATTGAAAATTTATGATAAAGAAGTAGGTATCAACTGGACATGGCAATCAGTCTCTTGATTCTATATCCGTAAAGTCGCCTTTAGTGGGGCGATGACCGGAAATAATCTACTGATAGGAGCAAACGGGGCACAAAAAGACATATTTTGACAGATAATAAAGGGGTCCCTTTATCGGTAGTTATATCACCTGCCAGCACCCATGATATCAAACAGGTAACAGACGTGGTTGATAATGTAGTTATCAAACGACAACGAAGACGACAACGACAGCCGTCCTCACATAAACCTAAACTGCGAAGAAGAAGACTGCAACATTTATGTCTTGACAAAGCATACATTTCTGAACAAGAAGAACAGGAATTAATCAAACGAGGGTATGTACTGCACATACCATACAAGAAAAAGAAAGGAGATGAAGTTGATGAAGAGAAAACAAATACGATACCAATTCGTAAAAAACATTCTCCCAAAAGATGGGTTGTAGAAAGGACAAACTCATGGCACAACAGGTTCAGGAAACTGTTCATACGATATGAAAAGAATGTTGAGAACTATCTTGGATTGGTACAGTTCTCATGTCGCATGATAATATATAGAAAGATAATTTTGGGATAGGCTCTAAATAATTCAATGTTGAAGAAAGATTAGTTACTTAACTTGGTATAATAGAATCGATACTATCCATATAACACATTTTTCAAAGTTAAATAAAAGTCTATGCAACTCTTAAAAAATAATTATACTAATACTTCCAAAGTTTTTTTTGTTTTTGTAATATTTTTTATAAAAATCTCAACTCTTAAATATCTAATTTCCCCAAAGAAGTCTGAGTCTATATCATATGTATTGTATAAGAAACCTCAATCCTATGCAAAACTCAGATATGACATAACTCCATAGTATTAATTTTATAAAAAAATCCAGTTTTAATCGAACTATTTTGGCTCTCTTTATGACATATATTTTAGACATGCCTATTTATCCAGTTTTATAAAGTTCCTCCCCCATATTTTCAAGATTTGTATATAGAATATTCAAAGCGAAAAGAGATTGGCGTATTTGTAAATATCCATTTTCTCGACTTTGAGTTGATAAATTCCTATTAATCTACACCAAATGGATAATTTGTAAAATATACATATCAGATTATATGCCATTTAGCATGTGTTTTCTAAACATCTCTTAACAGATAGTTTCTCATATCAAGATTGAATCTCTTTGTCCTGAAATATCTGGATACCTTGTCCTTAAAATCCTCAAAGGATGAATAGTGCTTTAGGACAAGCAACTTCCTCTTAGCCATATTCCATACCTCTTCTAACATCATAAACTCATGGGACACTGTTGGAAGGTGTATTGGTATGAGTATCCCTGTTCTCCTCTATGTAGTCCTTTACCCTCCTTGACCTGTAATGGGGTGATGCTTTATCCATGAAAAGATAACACCGTGGAAACATTGAGTGGATAGTCTTTAGAAATTCAAGGAAGGCATCAGTGTTAAATTTATTATACTGTCTGAAGAGTTGTTTTTGATCCACAATCACAGCACCAAATAAACAGGAGTGTTTATGCGAACCTGTTATCCTTAATACCGGTCTTTTATTTTCATCAATCCAAACCCTTCTTACCAGTGCATCATAAAAAAGAAGGATTCATCTAAAGATACTATGGTAAACCGGTTTTGGTATAGGCTACCCACAAGTATCTTGCGGGTCTTTTTTTGAAATCTTCTTTCTCTTCTCTAGATGCTGTATTAACATGTACTTTTCTTGGAACCTTCTGTTTAAAACCCCATTTAT
>JBBRRF010000082.1:0-6841 GCA_038200885.1 Candidatus Nitrosocosmicus sp. | reverse complement strand
ACCCCATTCAACAAACAAGACCTTCTTTGTCTGGAGAGGTCACACACGATAAAGGGTTTGAGTGATACTGGATAACAATAGGCTACACAAATAGATTTTTACATGTATACAACAAAGCATGTTATTATTACTTATTTTGTCATCCAATTTATGTCAATAAATAGAACGTATTTGTTGTATCCGCTATTATAAAACAAGATTCTAAAGTATGACCCTAATATATCTAGTTAATGACTGGCGTAGAAAAACAAGAACCTCAAGAGGTACATTTGGTTTTGGCTTCAAACGATGTGGGGAGAGCATATTCTGCTTTGGTACTTGCTCTTGGTGCTATTACAATGGGTGCAAGTTGTAAAGTATATTGTACTATGAGTGCACTCGAATTAGTAAAAAGAGGGGGCGCCTCAAAAATAACTATGCCCGGAGCACCTCCACTTGAGAAGTATTTGCATGATGCAATTCAAGCTGGTGTGAAAGTCACTGCATGTGGACCATCGAAAGAAATGTTGCGGCAAATGGGAGTAAGCCCTGAGAATCTGGAACCTGGTGTTGAATTTGAAGACGTTATAGGATTTTTAAATGCGGCATTACCTGCTTCAAAGAAAGGCGGATTGGTGTTATTTATATAAATAATAGCATTTAAAGAATATTTTTATTCTTGAATGGCGAATAAACAGTGAATTAACCTGTCTCAAGAAAAAATTCTCTTAAACGGTCATTCTACCGATATTAATGAATTATTGGAAATAGGAACCGATAAGATAAAAATAATCGATACTAGAGGTATGGCATGTCCCTATCCATCATTTGAGTCTGTAAAAGCAATGGGCATGACTAATCCTGACCGCTGTATCGAAATAATTACAGATAGCGAGGAATCCGCATTCAAATCAATCCCCAATGTATGTGATAGAAGGAATTGGAAGTTTGTTGTACTGGCAGATAACCTCCAAACATGGAGAGTAAGAATAAGGAAATGATCTTTGAGTAATAGACCTTTTTGATTTATTACAATGGATTAATCCATCCAAATACATTTTTTAAATTAGAGAAAGAAAATGATCAGTTTTTTTATTAATTTTTTGAAATATATGAAATTCAACAATTGTATCAAAAACAAAATTTTACAAAAAATATCCAAAGAAAGAAACATGTTTGTTGCCGAGCGCTTTCTGTAAGGTATTGTAATAGATTATGGAAAACATACAATTTCTACAGTTAGAGGTACATGGTATCCACAAGCCTGTGAGTTTCTCAAAATAAGCATCATATTCATTACTTTCTTGTCAAAAGGTAGAAAAGTTTGATAGAAAGTATTGACATGCAAAGTCATAGAGCCATTGTCTCATTCGACATGGATTTTTAGGATCAAATAACCAAAACGACGGTTCATAGAACAGATACTGTTGAAGTCATGGTTGCGTGTTCTGAGGTTCAAATTTCTACAGATCTACTTGGCATAGCAAAACTCAATGGCAGTCTTGTCAGTTTGAGAGAAAGGCTTCAGAGGGTCGTAGATGAGCATATAAAGACAACAACAAAGTCTAAAAAATTATCTTCCGGGACCCTTATTACTAAAGATCCAATCCCAGATCCGCTAGGTTGGATAGTTACAATGTGGTATTTTGGAAGCGATTCCAGATACGAGTATAGCGGAGAAATGTTTAAGATGACTTGGAAGATGCTTTGGGTGTATTTCATCAAGTATACTCCAAAGAATTTAAAGATCAAAAAAAGTCAAAATAAGAGACGAGGTTCAAGAAATTCCTAACAAACCTTTAGGTCAATCCTTTCTATAAAAAATAGATGAAGTTTGTTCAAATCAAAAAGATACTGATCCTCATCATAGTAATATGAGAATGCAATTTGCATCAAAAATTGATTCAGGTGACTATACACAAAGTTCCACTCAAAGGGCTGGGAAAGGTATTCTGGATATAAACAAGAGTTTGCTCTCAAAAGATTCTTTACATTCTATTCCTAATACTTGTTACAAAATTGATCATACCCCTAACTTATTAAACAGACATATTGTCAATTTTGGGGCCACCAGCTTGTTGATGATATCTTTTGTGACTGGCGGTTTAGTAACAGTTTTACCGTTGAAAAATTCATTGAGAAATGCATTAGCGAGGATGACGAAATTACCTCTATCTTAGAAGATACTAATAAAAAACTCGACAAGATAGGCGAAAAAGAAATAAAAAATAAGAAAGAGAAGATGAAACTAAAGCAAGAGAAAAAAGAGGCTGTAATAGAGGCTGCAACAAAACTTGCCAAAATCAAATTATCTAGGGGAGAGTCAACTGAAACTGTTAGCGCAGACCTTACAAAAGGATTAGAGGGGAGAGTATCTGAACGATACGCACGTAAATGTCTACCAAAAGAGTTCAAACAAAAAGTACGAAGTGATAATGCAAGCAAGGAAAGAGCGCCATGAAATCTACTAATCTTGAATCTAGTGGCAAGTATTTTTATCCAAATGTTAAATGACTGAAGTGAGCTAGGACAGACCAAAATTAAATCAAGAAGGAATATGATAATAAATAAGACCTATATTGATTTTTATATGATATGTCCTAAAATGTTATTCTATTAATGCCTTGGCAATATCAGATTTAGTTATTATACCTACCAGGCTTTTGTCGTTATAAGAACTTATAACTGGAAGACCGCTTATTCTTTTGTCTGTCATTATCTTTGCAGTATCCGCTAGATCAGCATCTGATTTTACTGATATTGGTTTATTCATTACATCTCTTGCAATCATTACATGTCCAATTGCTACCAAGTCATTGGTATTATCGGTATTCTTTCCCTTCCCTTTTCCTTTTCCTGTATGTAGTTTCTCTCCCTCCACAAACGCAGTAATAGGCATAAGATCCTTTGCTGTTATAATTCCAACGATATCGCCATCATCTGTTGTCACAATTACCCGAGATATTCTATTTTTTACTAATATCTTCAATACAGTATGAAGAGAATTGGATGGAGATGTAGTGAATACTTGTCTTGTCATAAAGTCATCAACCCGATATTTTCCTTTGTAGTTTTGTAAATAAAGTTTTACCAGATCACTTTTTGTAAAAAGTTTTATTTCTTCTTCTTCTTTATCTTCTTTATCTTCTGTTACTATTAGAGAACTTATGTCATTATCTAACATTAACTTTGCACATGTTTTAATGGATGTATCGCTATTAACCGATATCAAAGGTGCTCTCATTGCTTTTGATATGGTAATTTTATCCAAAGGATGGTTGTCATTGTTATCCCAATAAAGATATCTACTTATTCCTTTTTCAGTAACCATTCCTACTGGTTTTTGATTTTGTATAATGATTATTCTACTTATATTGCGTTTGAGCATGATGTCTCTGACCTCATTCATAGTTTTTGTTGATTCAACAGTAATGGCCTTATTGTATACATCTTTGGCAGAAAAAGTCATCATGTTACTGTATGTTTTTAATCACTTAATTAGGGTATTGCAATATAAAATTTTATATTATTTTATTTTATATATTGTGAACGATAACTCCAACTCTTTCATAGAATGATTCTCAAAAATAACTCGTCAACTCTTTACATAAAGAAAATTAGAACTTTGATTATATTTCAAATCAGACATGGCAATTACTTTAAAATTGTTGTCATGTAGATATTTAATTTCCTTTTCAAACAAATCCGCACCAATTGTGAGTTTTCCTTCAGAGGCGGTTGCAACATTATGATATACAATTATTGGAACTGCCAATATTGATTCAGATATATTGTTTTTATTTATATCAATTTTATTATAATCTGTTTGACTTTCAACAAACTCCACAAAGGTTTCATACAATTCTTGATCATCACTACCCCTGTCATTTTGGTGTGCCCACCTTAACATAGAGTATTTTGTTATTGGATTTAACTCTCCATTTTCATTAAACGTTCTACAATCTTTTTGATCCGATTTGTCAGGCCATCCATCACAGTGTAGGAACATCAAAGTGCTTCCACCACTCCTCCCTAAATCATAATATTTTGAAATGGTATTAATAACAAATTCATCGTCTGTTCCACTACTAAAAGGATAGGCAAAAGTCGATGCATTTATACCATGATTTGTCAAACATCTTTTTGACTCACCAATTTCAAATTCTATCTCTGAATTCGACAAGTCTTCTAAATCCTCGTGGTTCATAGTATGAGAACCTATATCCATCCCATCATTTCTTAAATCTACAATGTCGTTCCAATTCATGTGTTTATTATTGTCGCCGCCGCCACCACCACCACCACCACCGCTACCGCCCTTGTCATTTTCATCTGCTACATAATTACAAACGATGTAAAAAGTACCTTTAAAATTATATTTGTCTAGTATTGGTTTAACAATTTGATAGTGACTTTTCCAACCATCATCAAAGTTTAATATTGCAAATTTATTAGTAGGTCTGTCTATGAATGAGTTATTGTAATTATTCATCGCCTCAGATGAGATATTTTGGTCTACTAAACTGTTTACTCCAAATGATAATGGAATAGCATAACTAACACAAATTAGAATTATTATTGTAATGGCGAGTAGAATCATGAATATCTTATCTGCTACCAAGTCCAAATCAATTTGAATTAAATCCATAGAATCGTTGTTTTTATTATTTATAAACAGAATATTAATGGATCATTAGATAGATAGGAATTTCTTTAGATTTACTCTATTTGCCTGAAATACATCTTTTGAAATAGGACCGACTATCCTTTAATTTGAAAAAAACCCATAGATTAATATGTATTGTTTTTAAAAACCTGATCATATTTCTAATGTCAAGCATTATGAAACAAGAAAAATTTTGTAAAGTGATTTACAGCAGAGTTGGATTAAAAAATATGTTATTTTCTTTGGGTATATTTGTGGCTATAGGACTATTATTTATCATATATTCAGGTTTTACTATAACTGTGTTTAACGATGCATTCGCCCAGGTAAAAAATACCTCTATATCCACCACTTTTAACTCCACCACTTTTAACTCCACCACTTTTAACTCCACCATCACTCCACCCTCTACAACCAATGATTCAAATTTCAATTCAAGTAGCATAAAGTATAAGGAGGCTTCTTCAACAGACAGACAAATAACTTTGGTTGCTGAGGACGCAGAACTTGAAATTGCTCCAGGTAAAATAGTCAAAGCATGGACATTTAATGGAACAATCCCTGGCCCTACAATAAGACTGACAGAAGGTGAAAATGTAACTATAAAGTTTATAAATAAATCACCAATCCCACATACCATACACTTTCATGGAAACCATGATGATGTAAATGATGGAGTACTTCCTCAGGTAATGCCCGGTCAAACATATCTATACAACATTACAGGAGAACCTGCAGGTGCATTAATGTATCATTGCCATGCACCTCCTGTTTCTTTACATATAAGAATGGGTATGTATGGTGCTCTAATTGTAGACCCAATAAATAAACCAATAGATCCTGCCAAAGAATTTGTAATGGTTATGGGAGAATACAGTCTTAAAGACCAACTAGGATTTGATGCTGATTATTACCTTATCAATGGTTATGCTGACCAATACCTGAAACACCCTATTGAGATAAACCACGGCGAGTTACTAAGAATATATGCAATTAATATGGGTACCACTATTTCCAATCCTTTCCATCTTCATAGTACAACCTATAAGGCATACCCATCAGGATTATGGGATAATGAACCACAACTTGTACAAACTATTCCAATAGCACCTGGAGATGCATCAATTATAGAGGCAAAGTGGAAGTATCCTGGCACTTATTTGTTTCATAGTCACGGTATACAAGAAGAGCATGGAAATATGGGACAGATAAATGTGGTGGGTGTATCTGGAACTGAGGGAGACAAAAACGTACCGCCAGGACCTCATCAATCACCCCAAGAATCATCACAATCAACAACAGCAGCAAATAATACAACAACTACAACAACTAATGCTTCTAATATTACAACCACGCCATTAACTGAAAGTGTTTCAATGTTTGATTGGCAGTACGAATTACAAAAAAGTTTACAAAAGCCGGTGATAATAAACTATACTCAGAAGCAGCAAGACGATACTTTAATGACTCAATCTGAAAAAAGACAGGAAAGGGGGGAAGACAGATCTCTTCAAATAGATAGTAACCTAGCATCAAACATTACAGACACAAATAACACCGACATTACATTGATGGACATTGATAGTGAAATTAATACCAATATTGAGAATAAGACTAGCAACGGCGATAACAAAACATTGATGGTTTCAATAGTTCCAGGTTCAGGTGATCCAAGCAGTGAAGATTTTTACACCCCTCCCAACCCAAGCATTAATTCATTTACAACAGTAACCTGGATAAATGACGACAATTTACCCCATACTGTGACATCAGGTAATTCAGGAACAGGACCGACTGGTGAATTCGATTCCTCAATAATCAATTCACAAGGAACATTTGATCATACTTTTGAGAAAGAGGGTGTATATGATTACTATTGTACTATACATCCATGGATGGCCGGCCAGGTAACCGTAAGGTAAATGGTATATGCTTTCACTTTACCTAATGTGGATATAAAATAGTAATTCGCAGTCCTACTCACGTAGTAGCAGTAGTAGGACTAATAGGAGCATTTGTCTTTTTCCTTCCTTGCTTCCCACTCTATTATTTTTTCTTAAAAAGTAATATTGATCGCTCATATTTCTGAATGTTTCAGCTGCTAATTATAAAGTACTTCCATGAATCTTTCCTTTCTTGTCTTGGTTCTATTGTTATGAATAAACTGAAATGTTTTTGAATACGTTTCCAAATTGT
>JBBRRF010000081.1:0-6880 GCA_038200885.1 Candidatus Nitrosocosmicus sp. | reverse complement strand
TCTGCCATGTCGGATGTTAACGCAGCTATGTCATTAGAAGCATTTGATGGAAGAATTGAAGCTTTTGATCCTTTGGTGCATGAGGTAAGACCACACAATGGTCAAAAAATTACTGCTAAAAATATTATTAAAACGGAGCTAGCCAGAATGTGATCACTCCTGAATCCAGAGCTTAGTATCATAAATTTGCTCAAGAAAATATTAAATGGAGGCAAGCCCACTATTGCTAATCCACCTATAAGAAACATAATCCCAGTAATGGGCATAGTTGTAACTATTCCTTTTATTTTAGACATTGCTTTAGTTTCATATTTCTGACTTATCTTTCCACTTGCAAAAAACATTAATGGTTTTACGATGGCGTGATTTATCATATGTAGAATCGCCCCGTAGATAGCAAAGAGCCCTCCAAATCCAAATGCTAAAGTAACTATTCCTATATTTTCAACGCTAGAGTATGCCAACATTCTTTTCATATCCTTTTGAAACAGAATTGAAAAAGAAGCAATACCAACAGACAATAAACCAAAAATGATTAATAGATTATCAGAAAAATCTGCACCGATTGAACCACTGCTAATTAAATGAAAGCGCAGTATTCCATAAAGAGCGCAGTTTAAAAGTACTCCTGATAACATTGCGCTTATTGGTGTTGGAGACTCGCTATGGGCATCAGGTAACCATGTGTGCATTGGTGCTATACCTGCCTTTGTTCCATAACCTATTATTATGAAAATAAATGCTATTTTTACAATCATTGGATCCATAGATTTAGAGTTTTCGAGCATGCTTGTCCAATTTATCTTATCCTCTTCTGGTTGAACTGGTAATAGTGGATCATGGATGTTTGCATAATAAAAGAAAACTGTCCCAATTAGTGCAAATGACAATCCGACGGTTGCAATTATGAGATATTTCCAGGCCGATCTTATTGCATCTTCTTTAACGTAAATCATGATTAACAGGACGGATACGAGAGTTGTTGCTTCTATTGCAACCCACATCAATCCTGTATTGTTTATAATTGGAACTAAAAGCATTGTAAAAAGGAAAATGTTAAAGCCTTGGTAATAACGGACTAAATGTTTGTCGTCGACAATACCATCTCGATACTGTTTTCCCATATAATTAACAGAATATATTGAGGAAACGAAACTTACAAAGGAAATTAACAAGAGTATGATCATACTAAGAGAATCCAGATAAAAGAATTCGTTGAATAAAGTAATTTTCTTGAAATCAATTATGAATAGCAATAGAAGAAAAGTCAGAAAAAGTACAAAAGTAGTAGACAAAACACTAATGATTTCCACGAGTTTTTTCTTTTTAAATATTGTAACAAGTATGCCTCCCAATATAGGAGTCAAGATAATAGAAATAACCAAGAATGATTCAGGCAATATTTTGATTGTTGAATTAATCATATCTATCAACCTTCTAATCATCCTCCTCGGTATACTCTATGCTTTCACGATTTTGATTGATGTCGTCGATATTATCAAAAGTATATCCAATTCTATGTATCAGGATTGACGATATTACTATTCCTACCAAAATGTCTATGAATATACCTATTTCTATGATCAGAGAAATACCATGAGTGAGAGAGAGAGTAAATAAGAATAATCCATTTTCTAATATCAAAAGCCCAACTATTTGATTTAGGGCAATCTTTCTTCCGATCATTACTAAGAGTCCAATGAGTAATAAGGAAATAGATACGGGCAGGAAACTTCTGGCAATAACATCATCACCTAGTTGGATTTGCTGAGTAAGAAAGTATGAAAGAGCTACAAGGATCGTCGAAACAACTAGTGACAAGCTTACGCTAATATACGGTTTTGTTTCATTTTTTAATTCGTAATTTATTTTTTCTGTTACCTTTATTAAAATTTTAGGTACAATTACCGCCTTTAATGAAAAGGTGGTAATTGCGGCCAGATATATCTCCCAGTTATTAGTAATATATCCTATAACCCCCGTTATTATAGAGAGAACAATTGTTTGATATTTATAAGCTTGAATCCATTCAGAAAATTCTCTTTTAATAACCAAAACAATAGTTGCAATCAGTAACGTACCTGACAAGATTATTAAAATATTATTATAAATCATTTCTTATCCATACCCTCAAATAAATAGAAAAATTACGCCCATTAGCCCACTTGCCAAAGAAAGAAATATCAAATCAGGGATTCTAAATAGTCGCCATTTAGCAACCTTAGTTTCAATGTATGCAATCAACATACCTAAAGATATCACCTTTAAAAGAAATGCTAAAAGCCCTACAATCATTTCAGCGATTGAGAAAGACGTCGATAGACCCCATGGAATAAATAAATTGATCAAAAGTGACATCAAAAGCATTTGCTTTATAGATTGAGATAATTCAATTAGAGCAAGACTTTTTCCTGAAAACTCCAAGACCATGGCTTCATGAACCATGGTAAGTTCTAAATGGGTAGCCGGATTATCAAAAGGTATTTTTCCAGTTTCAGCCATAACGATAATAAAAAATCCAAAAAATGAAAACAAAAGGCTTGCTGATATCAATATGGATGATTCTGCTGCATGTGACACAATTGTGTCAATATTTGTTGCACCATACGTTACTGATACAATAAACACAACCAAAAACAGTGCAGGCTCTATTAAAGATGAAATCATCATCTCCCTACTAACGCCGATACCTCCAAAAGCGCTAGAAACATCTAGTCCTGCCAGCATTAGAAAAAACCTAGAAAGGCCAAATAGGCCAATTACTAATATAATATCGCCTCCAAGACCAAATTGAGAATAGACAACAAAGATTGGGATAAAGAATGCGACAACAAGGGTGGAAGAAAATATGATCCAAGGAGAGAATCTAAATATCCAAGAAGCTTCTTCGGAAATTACTTCATCCTTTCTCATCAATTTGAGTATATCAAAATATGTCTGAAAAATGCTAGAGCCCGTTCTTTTTTGAGTTATTGCCTTAATCTTTCGCATTATTCCGGTTAATAACGGAGCAAGTACCATTATGACCAGAAATTGAATAATCCCAATGAGAACACCGGATACAGATGCTGAAGCTTCAATAGACATTATGGAGATAACCTCACATATACCAGAAGCAAAATGATGATTACCAAGACATTGAGTAAATACAAATTAATCTTTCCTGTCTGAAATTTTTTCATTCTTTCATATGCTTTAAATACGTTACTAATAATTGGTCCATATATAAAATCCTCAAAGATATTCTTGTTGGAAATCTGAATTTTAACCGATTCTTTCATGTAGGGATTTGAAGAAAGGTATAAGAAACTCTGAATAGCCAAAGAAGGCCTATAGAAATTTCTAAACACATGTAGTATCGGTTGAGATAAAGAGGAAGAAGTATATTGCATTCTTTCAGTAAAATAACCGAATCCACAACCCCAAGTTTCAGAAATCCTCTGTTTCGTTCTGCCACCAACTACGTATAGAAATCCTAGTGTCGCAACCAGAATCGATATAAATATCATAAGCACGATAGGTAGTGAAAGTCCAGAAAGATTATTGCTTGCTCCAAATTCTGATAAAATTGGCTCGAATGAAAATAATGTTTGATTTGGTGGTAACTGAAGATTAAATGCATGAGTTATCATACTTATTCCAATGAAAGGAATCAATCCTAGAATTATACATATAAGTGCAACAATCCCCATTCCAGCAAGCATTGTCGGAGGTACTTCTTTTATCCTGTAAATTATTTCTGTGCGAGGTTTTGAGAGAAATGAAATGCCAAAAATTTTAACAAATGTGGCTAAGACAATCCCTAGTGTTAGTGCAAATGCTGCACTTGCAAAACCTACTGAAATTGCAATAAGGATATCAGGAATGCGGTATGAAGATATAAAAGAAAGCATCATAAGATACTCGCTTACAAACCCATTGAAAAAAGGTAGTCCAGAAATTGAAAGAACACCCACTAAAAAGAAAAGGGAAGTCCAGGGCATCCTTTTAACTAATCCCCCCAACTTTTCCATATTTGCCGTGTGAGTTCTAAAAATTACGGCGCCAGCCCCCATAAATAAAAGGCTTTTAAAAATAGCATGATTTAACAGGTGATACATGGCAGCCAACATTGCAAGTGCAGATAGATAGATTAAATCAAAAGATAAAAACACGATAGACAATCCTAATCCAATAAAAATTATCCCTATGTTTTCTATACTACTATATGCTAAAGCACGTTTGATATCTTTTTCCACTACGCTATATAGCACACCTACCACCGAGGATACCGCGCCGATAGTTACAAATAAGAATCCCCACCAAACAAATTCATGATTATCTGTTACACCTGACCCCACCCCGCTAAAATCATAAATGAATCTTATCAGACCATAAATAGCAGTTTTTATCATTATAGCCGACATTAATGCAGACACATTACTCGGAGCAGAAGGATGTGCGTAGGGAAGCCAAACGTGTAAAGGTACAATACCAGCCTTTGTACCAAAACCAATAAAGGCCAATATGAAAACAATATTTTTCACATATGCAGAAAAAGAATCCGATGACAATCTAAAGGATTCAAAACTAAAATTTCCAGTTTGAGACGAAAGTAACAAAAATGAAGCTAAAATTAGCGCAGTACCCAGGTTAGTCATTATCAGATAAATTATCCCGGATTTCAAGTTGGAATCATTTTCATGATTATATATTACAAGAAAGAAAGATGTTAAAGACATTAATTCCCAAAATACAATAAATGAAAAAACGTCATTTGAAGAGACTAAAAGTATCATGGAGAGAATAAAAGTATTGAAAAAAAAACCAAATACAGTTACATGCTTATTTTCAATATACTCTTTAACATAACCTAATGAATATATCGATACTGATAAAGATACTAAACCAATGAGAAGAAGAAAGAATGCAGCTATACCATCTATAAGGAAATGATTTACCGAAAAGACATTATTTGGAGCTATTTCAAAATGAAGTGAACTTCCGTCAATTATTACATTCAACGAGAGTACGATTAAAAAAATTGACCCAATGATAGTAGGAATAAAAAAAGGTTTACCACTTCCATATTTTCTAAACAATAAGGAAAATAAAGCCCCGCAGATATAGGATACCACCACCAAGTCAAATAATGGTATTATGTTTTCAAACATTGAAATCATAAATATTGTCTAAAACCTTTGAAAATTCTATCATCATAGGCAACTTTAAAAATTGTTCAAGTTCATCAGTATTTAATTGTTATGTATTTCTGAGAATTTGAGTTTTTGAGTTTTTGATAAAATGAGTAAATCACATTGCCGGAATCTAACCGTATTGCTAATTCTACATCTTCAAAGATCCAAGGCGTATAAATCAATCTAATTATCAATATTCAGTAAGTTCGCAAATTATTGCTTATTCAATTTATTGAATTTACGAATTTAACAAAATTTAAGAATTGGATAGCCTAAAGATAACGTAGTTGAAGCAAAAAAGTAAAAAATTAAAAACATATTTGACACACTTCCCGGTTAAATCATATATTGAAGCTGATATCTTATCTAAAGAAACCACATGGCGGATAATGGATCACATAAGACAAGCAGGAGCAAAGGGGATAACTGCAGAAGAAATAACACGAGAAGAACAAATACCTGTCAGTATAGTATATACAACTTTGAAAGAATTATACAGATTAGAATATGTATTCCTTTATCCAAGGCAAAAAAAGGAGAAAGGAGAAAGAAAGAAGAGATTCGTATGTGAGAGGGGTACATGGGGTAAGTATGGAATTGACAAAGAATTTGACACCGTCATAAAAATTAATGGAATTACAGAAACAATAATGAAGGATATGCGTCTACCCATAATGAAGACATTTGAAGAAATATATGAAAAGTTTTCTTCTAAAAAAGAACTTCAACAATTCCTACCAACGAAAGATACTAACATATGTCCAAATTGTCAGAGAAGTCATGAATCCATGGAGTTTTTCTATGCCATATTATTGAGAAGTATTGATCTTATGATAACAGAGTCCAAAGAGTTTAAAGAATTTTTAATAGAGAAAGGATATGCAAGCAAAGATCAATAACTTATGGATCAATATAGGATCCATAACCCGATCTTTGTATTTACCTTCAATAAACCATATGAAATAGAATTCGTGAAATGGGTTTTCCAAAGTTATTGTAGTACATAATTGCCTAATTATCATCTGATTTCAATAAAGAACATATATAGTATCGTTGATTTTCACAAAATAGCTTGGATCCCATCAATTTTGGAGTTAGACTTTCTTTCTAGGTATGAGCTCACTATATAGGATCCGTACATAATATTGGAAAAATAATCCCACCCATTTCTAAACATCCAAATTTGACAGCCTAAAAATCAACAAAACCTAAAATTTAAGATTACTTGAAAAAATTACATTTGGTAATTGTTGCAATCTAGAAGATGACGTTTTAAATATTTTTAGTTATATATATCAGATGAAATGCCTAATGAAGTATCAAGGAGAAAATTTATCGAATGGTTTAAGAAAAATTATCCTCAAGAATACTATTTCACTAAATTGATTCTTCTTATACAGTGGACTTTGGATGCTTTCTATAAAACCCGCTTGGTCTAAACTTTAAAATTATTATCCTAGATGAGAGGGTATCAATCTTAAAAGAGATCCTATGAATAGTGATTTTGTATTTTCTAAGTTGAAGATTTTCTATAAAACGTACGATGGTTCTTGCATGCATAGACGCACAATTAATAATGATGCCTAAAGGTCTATAACCATCAATAATACTCATAACAGTGTTGAAATCATACATTCCTGCATAACTTTGAGAAAAGTATAATGGAGACATAACTACAAATTTACGTTCTCCTTTTTCGAAGT
>JBBRRF010000080.1:0-6884 GCA_038200885.1 Candidatus Nitrosocosmicus sp. | reverse complement strand
TGATTTGAACAGCAACGGTTTTCTGGATAACCTAACATAGGATAGCAAAGAAAGTACGGGTTTGTATGAGACTGAAGGAAATATAGCTGTTTGAACTAATTAAGCAAGAGATCTACCCAATTGTTCTTGTAGTTGTACACTTAGGTTATTGCATGATGCTAAAGTAAATTCTCCAAAAGCACATTGTGCATTTTGTCCGCTTGTTTGACCCTGTTCAATTTTCTGTTCTGCGTCATTGGATTTCTTGTTCTTTCCTCCTCCAGCATATGCCATATTGTCTCCAAATGTGGCAACTGATGCGATCATAGCGGCTGCAATAAAAATGGCAAATATTCCTACTTTATGATTTTTTGTTAAGTTACTCATTATAATCAGATTATATAGTTAGAAATTATCTTATCATAGTTTGGATACTTGATACTGAATTACAATATTAATAAAAGATAATGAATTTATGTTTATATGTTTAGATGGTCCTTATCCTATCTTTACTGTATTTGATTTACACATATAAGTTATCATAGTGTTTGTCAATTCGTTACAGTTAGATTAATTCTCAATATCTTTAAAAGTTAATGGATTTAGTATCATGCAATACAAATTCAATAAAAAGGCATCATAAGTCGATAAGTCGTAAAAAATATTTTTGAGTGTTTTATTACCTACCTATCCAAATCCTGCACCGATTATTACTAGCAATATGAACAATACTAGAATAAGGACAAATGCACTCCCATAACCACCAATGCCTCCATCATTGCTAACCAAAGACTCTTCAATCCACTGCTGATCAATCTCTCCGTTGTTCAGTCCATCCATCACATGTTGGGTAGCCCCAATTAATTGACTAGTTTCAACACCTTCTAGTAGGTTTTTATCCACTCCATTTGTTTCTAGCCAGTCTTGATCTATTACACCTTTGTTCAGCCCATCCATCAAATACTGAGCGGCACCCATTAACTGAGAACCATCAACTTTTTTATCAACCAGGTTTTGATTATTCAGATTAAAAAAGTCGTCTGTTAGAATATTATTTATACTTGCATAACTTTTAGGTAGTATACCTGAAGATCCAGAAAACAGTATTGCTGTTAATGTGATTACACTTGATATTATAACTACCGAATTCATTACAACAGTGCAAAAACAGCCATATTAAAAATGCATTATCATGAATTCCTTTTAAATAAAATACTATAAAAAAATAACACTAAAAAATAACCACTAAAAATAAATAGATAAATTCATGCTCCAATAAGTTCAATAATATTTGGTTAATACAAATGTAAAAAAGACCAGTATGTAAAGTCTATTATATTTTGTAATAAAAATTGCAGTCATATGACTGCAAATCTAATAGATCACGTCATAAAATTCTCAAAAGAATTCCTGTATTTTTCTTTTGTTTGACTCTAAAAACATCTAGTGATATAAAATAGTCAAAACTGAGGCTTTGTCAATCTTTAAAATTACCAACTCATCGATTTTGACCTGAATCAACGAAATAGATTCCTATAGAAAGAGATCCGCAGTTTAGCACGAAAATCGGCTAACATTATTCTAGTTGCAATTTGTCGCTAAAATTTCGATAGAAAGCTTCGAGACTCGATAGATTATCTTATAATGTTGGGTTCAACCCTTTTTGATAATAGGGTACAAAGAGGAAGGACGGGATCTCTTTTTACAATCATTTTTGACTTTTCTTCTAAAAGATTTTCAGGTTATTAACTTGAGTAATAGGCATATATCATAAAAAAAGATTGGGATATCATGAACAAAATGTTATTTACAGGAATCCTTTCTGCAGTTTTAGTTGCAGGGATTTTGAGTATGTATGTACCCAATGCTCTTGCAACAATACTAGAAGATCCTTTTGATGATTGTATAAATAATGGAAATAGTGCGCTAGCTCAGAAAGACAGCAATAATGATGCTGAGCAAGGGACAGGACAAACACAATCTGATGACGGTAGCAGCTCAGCACAAAGTGTTTCACCACTATTCAATGGATTAACAGGAAATAATCTTAACTTAGATGACCAGCAAAACGGTGAATGTATTGAACCATTCGATGATGATGGTGGTGCAGGTGGGGGGGACCATCCTAAAAAATAGACAGTAACAACGGAGAAAAAACAAGTGGTATTATTTTAAATAATACCAATTCTTTTAATTATAACCCTTTCACCAACTTTTAGAATTTGTTTTTCTATCTTACAAACAGGTTGAATAAAATTGTCTAATCGATATAATTTTTACAATTATTAGTTTACATTGAATAAACTACTGAGGAAGTCTACTCTCGTTTGATAGATAAAGATAATTATTTAAAATTAAGTTATGTCTGTTTACGATAGTGCATAGGGAATTGATACAACAAAAAGACGAAAAGATCTTGACTATAGTTTTCTATTATGTAATTAAGCTTCCCATATACCTATATTATTTTGAACTAAATTGTAATGACATCCAGATAAAATTGCAGACCAGTCTACAAAAATTTTCTGAGGCTTGTTTAATTCTATAAAAGCATAAAGTAATATACAAAATTCAAATTAAATTCTTATGTGCCAAATCACTTTGATTTCTCTATATGACATCAAATCAAAAGGTGGCGGTAGTTACTGGAAGCTCAAGCGGAATAGGCCATGAAATCGCGCTAGTTCTTGCAAGGAATGGATTTCTTACTTATGCTACCATGCGAAATTTACAAAAAAATTCCAAGTTAAAGTCTGTTAAAGATCAAGAAAAACTGTCAGTAAAGTTTGCTCATCTAGATGTAACTGACGAGGATTCTGTCAGAATTGCAATCCAGACAATATATGATGAGGTGGGTAGAATCGATGTATTGGTAAACAATGCAGGTTATGGACTAACAGGCGCATTTGAAGATTTAGCACTGGACGAAATAAAAACGCAATTTGAAACAAATGTTTATGGGTTAATAAGAACAACTCAGGCTGTTCTTCCTATCATGCGGAAACAAAAATCAGGTACAATCGTCAATATAAGTTCAGGTGCGGGAAGATTTGGTTTTCCTACGAGTTCTGCGTATGTTAGTACTAAATTTGCAGTAGAAGGTTTGAGCGAATCGCTGTCATATGAAGTGGAACCGTTTGGTATTCGAGTAATTTTAATTGAGCCTGGTATGATAAAGACAAACTTTTTTAATGCTTCCATCTTGGCCAAGAAATCTAGTGATCCTAATTCACCTTATGCTACTTTAATGAAAGGTATGGAAAAGGGAATAAACCATATGTTAGAAAATGGATCTTCTCCGCAATTAGTAGCAAATATAGTACTTGATGCAGTAACATCCAATAAACCAAAACTACGATATTTGGCAGGTAAAGATGTCGAACAATGGGTAGAGGCAAAGAAGAAAATGTCAGACGAAGAGTTTCATGATATGATGAAACAAATTTAAATCATTTTAGAATAAAAATAATTCATGATCTCTATCTATTTAATTTTTTTTGATTATTGACTAATAAAATTTATCTGGATGAAATATATTTATATTTGTCATGACCGCATAACATATTTGAATCTCTTTTAAAGAACCAATATTAATTTTGACTCTTGGCTCAAAACTCCTTATCATAAATGTAACCAAAGGAAAATGCGCTGGAAATATGGTAAATGTATCTTATTATATTTAATTTGACGGCAAGTTAAAAAAGTGCTTTATGAGACTTCAAAGATGTCAATTTGTAATAAATGCGGAGAAAACGTGAATGACAAAAATAAATTTTGTACCAAATGTGGAACTCCTGCGAGCAATTATTATGAAAAGGAATCTGATCCCATACGAATCAATTATTCTAATTTTGGGCGGGATATTTTGGATCCTTACTTATATTTTCATAATTTCAAAAGGTTATAAAGATAAAACATATGGTATGCCACTGATTGCATTGTGTGCAAACATCTCTTGGAAATTTATATTCTCATTTGTCTTGCCTCATTCTCCACCTCAATTGTATATTAATTACCTCTGGTTTGGACTAGATGTAATAATTGTTTTCCAGTTTTTTTAAATACTATAAGAATGAATTCCCCAATTTATCCCCAATAGTACTGTATACTGTTTCTGGAGGCTCAGTAGCTACCGCTTTTAGTATAATATTGTTGGGTGGAATCTTTCTTGGTGATGATGATGGTGTGTATGCCGCCATTGGACAAAACTTGCTGATGTCTGTGCTCTTCGTAGTCATGTTCTTTAAACGAGAAAACGCACTAAGAGGTCAATCCGTTTTTATAGCTATGTTTAAGATGTTAGGCACTGGTCTAACAAGCATACATTTTTATCTATTTGAACCTGTTTCTCAAATTTCATTTGTGTTACCGTTTTTATTTATTTCCATATTCTTCTTTGACCTATTATATACGGTCTTGATTATTAAGCAATGTAAGAAGAAGAACAAATCACTATTTGCTATGTGAACCCGGACTTAAAGAATGAAGATATATCAAACGGGCCGGATGGTTCCGGGGCATTTTCAACAATAAAGAGAATGTTTGGTGAGCACTTATTTACTACTAGATTTCAAAACATGGTAAAAAAGATGATGACAAAGGTATCGTTGTATAATCTTTTGAGAAGGATATAGAGGAAAAGTATGGAAATGGTTTAAGGAGAAGGAATTATGCAACAGAGCACCTGGGTATAATTAAATTTGCTTAATACTCTCTTTTGTTTCATCTTTGTGTTTTAGTTGATAGGCCAACAAAATGACCAATAGTATTTCAATTATCAATGTCATTATACCATTGGGTTCCAATTCATTTATTGGTATTCCTTCAGGAGAAAACGGAGGAGTAATCAGCCTGACAAGTATAAACGTAATCGCAAGCACGGCATTTCCAATGATTCCTATGTAATACAGAACCGTTCTAAGGAAAGGTTTTTTTGTAAACAATATGATGACACCAAAACCTATCTGAGCAAGCCCGGATAATAGAAAGGTTATGCCCCATGCTAATGATTCACTTGAATGTTCTGGTACCAATAGAACATGAATGATTCCAACAGATATAGACAATGTTGCTATGGATATCGTAGTGTTTCTTCTTCTTGTTTTTGTCTCAAAATCTTGATTATCGTCATTTCGGCTGGCATTAGTATTAAATACAACAAGTCCTGAAAACACCCCTAACGAAAAAACTCCGGTCCATTCGGTAATAGGTGGGATTAATTGTTGTATTAGGCCTTCTTGGTCGCCATTCATACCTCCCACGTGGTTTTCGTCCACATGTTCTGACATATATTTAGTTTGAGCCCACGTATCGGGATTGGGGATTGCTGGGACAGCCAATAAGCACAATAGTATTAGAAAAACAATAGAACATGACGAAATCCTAGTCATAATAGGCAATGACAAAGACATTCCTTTATAGTTGGCGCCTTCCGTCACTATAACTTTAAACATAACATTTAGTTATTTCTTATTTTGAAAGCTTCTTTAGATTCCTAGCTTCTTAATGTTTGATTGACTGGCTATTGTATACCATTTAGCATATGTTTTCTAAACATCTCTTAACAGATAGTTCCTCATATCAAGATTGAATCTTTTTTGTTTTGAAATAACAGGATACCTTCCCCTTAAAATCATCAAAGGATGAATAGCATTTAAGAACAAGTAAATCTCTTTTAGTTATGTTCCAGACCTCTTCTCTAACATCATAAACTCAGGGGACGCTATTGGAAGATAGATGGGTATGAGAGTATCCTTGTTTTGTTCTAGGTAGTCTTTTACCTTCCTGGATCTGTAGTGAAGGGAAGCCTTGTCCATAAACAAATAGCATTTTGGAAACTTTGAGTGGATAGTCTTTAGAAATTCAAGGAAGGCATCAGCGTTGAATTTATCGTATTGTCTGAATAGATGTTCACCCTTCATACTTATGGCACCAAACAAACAGGAATGTTTGTGCGAACTTATTATCCTTACCACTGGTCTTTTTTCCTTGTCTATCCAGACCCTCCTTACCAGAGCATCAAAAAAGAGGAAGGATTCATCCGTGGATACTATTGTAAATTTTTCCTTTTTCTTTTGGTATTGGACGTCCACAAGTATCTTGTTGTTTAAAACCCCATTCCCTAACGATGTAATAAATGTAATTATGGTAGTTTTGGTGTACTATAGGCTTTACAACACCTATATCCTAACAGGATTTCTCTTTAACCTGGATCAGAGTAACGTGTGTAGGAATAGACATTCAAAAGATTGAAGGACTGATAAGACGTTGTTTACCCCTTCCTCAAGAACTATGCAGGATAGCCGAGAGGTTAAAGAGCAATGAGGAAGTAGAAAAATACTTTCCAGGCTTTTTGACCTTTGTAGATTGTACGGAATGAATGATACCAACTCCAAAGAACAAGATGAGAAGAGGACTATACTACTCTGGCAAGAAAAAGAAACACACTGTAAAAAATCTATACACAATGAACCAAAAGGACCTGATAATCTACAAAACAAAACGTAGACAGACAGGTAGAAAGCATGATTATAATGCCTATACAAGCAATCATCCGGATATACCAAAGGATGTTGTGAGTATGTTTGACCTTGGATTTTTAGGAGTTGAAGACGAATATCCGGAGCAAAGATCATGCTTACCTTTTAAAAAGGAGAAGGACTGTGAACTTGATGTACAGGAAAAGGAGTACAAAAGGAATCACTCCAGAAAAAGAATAGTAATGGAACATACAATCTGAAGGATAAAAAAGTACAGAATTATGATCTATGTTTTTTGGAATAGATTGAGAAAGTATGATAAGATATCAGATATGGCATCTAGATCGGTAAACCACAGGATAATGAATACCTGTTAGTTATAGAAATCAACGATGGTTAGTAGAAATTACTAACCTGTGCTAATTA
>JBBRRF010000079.1:0-6937 GCA_038200885.1 Candidatus Nitrosocosmicus sp. | reverse complement strand
GTATATAAAGTGTAATACTTAAATTTGAGTAATGAGGTTATTATTATATCTTGTTATACAATAGTAATTGTTTAGGAATTTTTTAAAATGTGTGGAATTGTAGGAATATTAAGTAAGAAAGGAGAGAACGTGGCACCGTTAATTGAAAAAATGTTAACATGTATGAAAAATAGAGGACCTGACGGAGTTGGATTGGCTACCGAAGATGAAATAGTATACTCAAATACATTTGATAAGTTATTTTTTTCCCAGGCCAATGCATACAACGTACTCGGACACTCTCGATTAGCAATAGTTGGTGGTTCATGTGGTTCACAGCCGTTTATCAGCTGTGACAAAAAATTGGTTTTGGAACACAATGGAGAGATTTATAATTATAGAGAATTGAGAAAAAGTCTAGAAGGCCGTCATAAATTTACAACCTCGACTGACAGTGAAGTTGTCATACATCTGATAGAGGATCATTATGAAAAAACAAAGGGTAATTTGTTAGAGGCGGTAAAAAGGACCGTTTTTCAACTTGACGGAATCTACGTTTTAGCGATACGAGAACAATCAACTGGCAATATCATCCTAGTGAGAGATGGTATCGGGGTAAGGCAAATTTATTATGGTGAAAATGACCGATTTATCGCATTTGGATCAGAAAAGAAAGCATTATGGAATATTAACATGTTTAGCAAGATAGAAAGGCTATTACCTGGATATGCCTTGGCTATTTCTAAAACAGGAAACGAGCATACCTACGATACATCTTTGCATCCTATAACGGTCAATACCAGTAAGTCAATTCGGACGAAATATCCAATAACCTATAAAGATATTAATTCTGCTTTGGATGCCTACAATGATGCTTTAATCCAGTCTGTTGAAAAACGGGTAAGGGATTTTAGTCGAATAGGTATTGTCTTTTCTGGTGGAATTGATAGTGTTATTGTTGCATACCTGGCCAAACAAATGGTTCCTGATGTCATTTGTTATACATCTGGAATTAAGGATTCAAACGATATTACAAATTCTATAGAGATAGCAGAAAAACTGGATCTTCATTTGGAGATTAATCAATTGTCCGAAGATGACGTTGAAAAAATGATACCTGAGATCATAAATGTGATTGAGGATGATAATATGGGGCAAGTTGAGGTTGCAATCCCAATTTATGCCGCAGTAAAACTAGCACGTGAGCAAGGAATTAGGGTCATGCTTACAGGTCAGGGCGCAGATGAAATTTTTGGCGGTTATTCATGGTATTCTAAAATTGTACAAAAATATGGGTACGACAAGATACTAGAGTACATGATTAAGGATGTAAAGTTATTATACAAGGAAACACTTGAGAGGGAAGATAAGATAACTATGTCACAGAGCGTAGAATTGCGAGAACCATTTCTCGATCCCCAGCTGATTAATACTGTATTGAGAATCGACCCGAGACTAAATATCCAAAATGAGGGTACTGATCTATATGACAATTTAGGAAAAAGAGTTCATCGTAGACTAGCTGAAAAATTGGGTATACCGAAGGAAATTGCATATAGGATTAAGGAGGCAGCCCAGCATGGCTCAGGGGTCCACAATCTTTTGGATTCTCTCGCTAGGAAGAATGGATTCAGTGAGACCAGTGTCAAGAGTAGCTACTTAGATAAATTAGGGAAAAGGGAATTAATGGGGAGTTCTCAACGCTACGGGCATTTATTTGAGAGTGAGAAAATCTGGAATATAGAGCCCCATATACAGATGTACCTGGAGGACATTGCAACTAATATTTTACCCACCATAACTAAACAATAAGCCTCCTTTTCATTGCTCAATAAGCAGCATTTTTTATTGGATCGAGTAAGAAAACTAAATAATTAAGCGGAATTTTTTAAAATCTAAAATATTTTTCCGCTAAATAAACTACAATGAGATTACGAACCCAGCACTGAAAAAGTGATATTCTATCCCCATCTAAGAGCTGGTGTTCATGATCAGTACATAAAATATGGCCGTTGAGGTGTAAATATCTGAGATCAAGTCAAAGTCAGTAAATTGGTTTGAAAACTAGTAAGGATTCAGATAAACGCAGATTAAGATTACAAACTATATTATTGACGGTCTAAAGTGATAGTTAATCTGAGCTTTAATAATACGTTCATCCCTAAATATAGCATTTCTAGACTATCCTATCCTATCCTATCCTATCCTATCCTATCTTGGACCAAAGCATCAACTTCTGATTTCATGTCTTTAGATTTAGAATATTCGTCGTATCAATTTTCTAATTTCTAGAATTACAAATTTTAGGGTTAATAGCGCGATAAGTCCATACCTGATGTAATTCCTTCCAAAGGAGCTACTTGGTTCTTTTTTACCTTTTTTAGCATTTGATTCATTGAAAATATCCGTTTTATCTTTAGAATCGTACTTCGCGTATTGAATTTCGGTTTTATTTCTAGACGCATCATATTCTCTTCTCTTGTTTGGGTCAGAAAGTATACCATAAGAAGTGTTAATCCTTAACATCATATCATTTGCAAGAGGAGTTTTATTTCGATCTGGATGGTATTGCAAAGCTAACCTTCTATACGCAAACATTATTTCTCTTGATGAAGCGTTACTAGCAATCCCTAATATTTCATAATGATCCATTTTTCCAAATCAGCTTATTAGAATTATCTCTGTACCATTATTTATTAAACTTGTGATTTAATGCAATCATGGTCTATAAATAATTTCCAACTAACACCTAGTACCAATCGTTGGATTTCATCGATGGCCGGATAATACTTGCAACTTGTTGTTGGGTTCCATGGAGAAACTAAAACTACATGATGCCCGGAATTTCAAGAAAATGATCTATCCATATTAAACTAATTATACCTTGGATAGGACCCAATAGCAAACTAAGTCAAGTATCTTAATTTAAATCAACATTCGTTATTATAACATACTTAATTTACGCTGTATAACACGTACTAAATGATTCAATGTTGATGAAAGATTAGGTGCTTAACTTTTTTAGAAAAATATGACCTCAAAATTTGGAATTATCTAAATGACATGGAGGTTGGGCCTGCCAACATTTCAACCATTCAGTATTTCCTCTAATTCTAAGTCATCAATTTTTTTTCCCTTTTCCCCTTTGGTTTCCTTTGGGGTTTCCTTTGGGGTTTCCTTAGGGGGAACACTGTAATACTTTTCATCCCACTTGCCAATTATTAACGACATCGAATTCATCAAATCAGTTATGCAATCCAAAAAATATTGTTTATCTAGCCCATTTATAAAAACCACCTTGTATAGTTTAATAAAAGGATGATCCCTTATAATAGAAACCTTCATAGGTAGTATCATTTGATTTATTTCGATATAGGTTAGTTCAATTTCTCTAGCCCTGGATCGGGTGTTTAAATGTATTTCTATATTTTTGTCAAGTTCAAATGTTGTTCTTAAGATGAATCCATCGCTTAAATCATCCTGAAATTCCAAATAAAAAGGGGTACTTAATCCGGAGGAGTATGGAACTAGCGGTGTTATCTCTGCCTGAAATTCTATCCCTTCGATATTAACATTATCAGATTTGTCTACGACCTTATATCCCCAACTTTGAAGCCAACTTGTTAACTCTGTAAATTTAGATTGTTTTAAACTCGTTAATTGTTTTCGCTCATCTTTGTTTTCCGGGAGTGCAAAATCTTTTGGTGACTCATTTTGTGTTGATGCAGACATAATTTAAAATAAAATTAGACGTTATTTAAATAATGATTTTACTCTCAATTATGAAATTCAAGCCATTTATTGGGGGAATAGATTGAAAATAATTTATTTTTTTAATCATATATTCACCTTTTGAAATAGCCAGCCTATTTTTTTATTATGATGAATATATATGATTATCTTACCAAGTACTGCAAGTTTTTTGTGGCCTTTGATGCTAGAAAACATGAAAAACCTCAAACAAACAAACAAACAAACAAACATCAAGATTTATTCAAAAGAATAAAAATTATGACTTATCAAGACCATTTCAAAACTCTATCTATTTTGAATTAAATCATGAATTAAGATTATAAATGAATCGCTCCGGTCTATGGATGATGATTACTGAAATTCTTGTATTGACTTATAGAAACTTAATCGCATCTATTGATAAAGTCTTCCTAATCTGGCAAATTATATTTCCCATTTTTTATATCTTTATATCGGGATATTCTTATTCTGCGTTGCTTGGAAATCAAGGGATACGACTGGGAGAAATATTGGTTAGTTATCCATCTTTTTTAGCTGTCGGCATGATTGGGTTCAATGTAATGAATAGCAGTACGGTAGCCGGGAGTATTATTTGGACCGATAAGAGGAATGGTATGTTCCAACAAATATTGGTAATGCCATTTACCAAGGTCCAATACATATTTAGTAATTTGGTAACAATAATGCTAATGGGGTTGACAAGTGCCGTATTAATCTTGATAATCGGACTTCCTACTGTACTTGGGAGTGCCAACCCTACTTTATGGAGCATACCGTATGCTTTGTATGCCATTATCATAGGGGCGATCTTTTTTGGATCGTTTACCGTTATAATTTCAACAAGGTTGAAGAGTAGCGAAGGGTTTAATGTGATAAGCAACGGCATTTTCCTATTTTTCGCTTTTGCAAGTACAACCTTTTACCCGGCAGAAGGCATTCCTGAACCTCTGAAAACAGCTTTCTACCTGAATCCGTTGACCTATATTGTCGACATAACCCGTGCCGGAGTTTTCGCTCAAGTATCAGACTTTGTTAACCTTGAAGTAATCATAATTACTATTCTAGCAGTAATTGCTTTCTCTATTGCTGCAGTTTCTATGTTGAGGATTAAGGTCTAGCCAAAAACATTCCCTTTATTTTACCATTGTCAAAAACACATCTTCCAACGAGGGTGAACTAATCGACACATTAATTATTTTTATCCCTTTTATTGTAAAGTTTTCAATTAACTTGGTTAAGGTGTTCTGGGGATCTATCGAGGTTATTTTCAAACCATTTTCCCCATCTCTAATAATTTGGGAATTAGGCGAAATGTTTGATGCCAATTTCAAAATTAACTCAGAAATCTTTTCCTTTACTTGGATTTGGATTATATTTTCTTTACCATATTTTTTTTTCAGGCCTAAAGGTGTATCAAAGGCGATTATTTTGCCTCTATTAATGATCGCTATATTGTCGCACAAATACTCAGCCTCCTCCATAATGTGAGTTGTAAAAAATACCGTAAGTCCTGATTTCACTTGGTTCTTTAAATAATCCAGTAACACTCTGCGAGCTGCAGGGTCCAGTCCAACCGTAGGTTCGTCTAGAAACAAAAGGTCCATATCATGAATGAATTCTCTAGCAACTTGTACTCGTCTTTTTTGGCCAATTGACAATTCGTCATTTTTAACATTTCTAATTTCCTGTAGATCAAATGAATTAATTATTTCAGTGATTTTCTCTTTCCTTTTGGTTCGTTCTATTCCCCACATTAATCCATACAAATCCATCGCCCTTTCCACGGTTAGGTTTGCCTCTGAGCTAGGTTGTTGAGACACAACTCCTATTCTCTTCCTAATCGCTGAGGAAGATTTACTAACATCCAAACCAAAAATTTTTACATTTCCAGATGAGGGTAATAGCAGGGTTGTGAGGATTTTTATAGTTGTACTTTTACCAGCACCATTTGGACCCAAGAATCCAAAAACCTTCCCATAATTAACCTCGAAGGATACCCCATCTAGCGCAGTCTTATCACCGTATTTTTTTTTTATCTGGGATACCGATATACATGAATCAGATCTTGAATGGGCCAAAACTCTTCTATTTGATATCATCTACAAGTTTATTTGAAGTTATACTTGCTGAGCATTTAGAAAAAGCGTGCTGGTTTATTATCACTGACTATTCAGGTCGGAATGCGATACTAATTTGTATATTCTGCATCGTCCTGCATCGTCTTTTTATATATCGCTAATATTTCAGGGGGGGTATATCCTATCTTTTAGTTTTTTTGATTAGAAAAAAGGGCTTAATCTCTGTTAACATTACTCGAGGGTATATACTATCTTTTAGTTTTTTGATTAATTTTAGAAAGATAATTTTGTAATTTCGACCCAATTATTCTCTTAAATGTCAATATTGCTAATTACGGTAACATTGTTTAGAAATTCTTTATCTCTTTATGGCCTTTATTAAAACATAATCAATAAAATTTCTGTCAGATTCCATCTTCATCTTTACCATGGATTTATAAAGAATTATTTCAAGAAACTTGGGGTATTCTTTGGTTATTTCAGACTTTAATCTATCGCGATTTTGTATATAGAATTCGGCCAATGGTCCATAGATCATCCCTCCGATATACTTTATATTTGATAATTCAAAGTCATCATTAAGTAGCAAGGATTCCAACATGTTAACGCTATAGTGTTCAGAGGCCCATGTAACTGCAAGTATTCCGAGGTTATAACTTTTGGAAAATGGCACTAGATCTGATTTATTGGTTATGACTGGCATAGCCATAATAAGCTGTCCTGAATTCTTTAGGATACGTTTTGATTCATGTATAAATTGGGCAATTGGCTTAAAATGCTGTGCCGATTCAAATGCCGCTATCCTGTCCACACTCTCATTTCTAATCGGCATTGATGTTGAAGTTGAATTAATGTGAAATATTCTATTACCAATATTTCCAGTCGAATATAGGTTTAAGTTGGCATCTTTTGATGGTTGAATTCTGCCTATGTCAGAATTTGCACTTTTTAGTTGTTTTAGACTAATGTTTAAACAATATATTTTGAGATCAGAATAATTATGAATCCAATGTAGTGCCGGAATGGAGAAACCACTTCCTACATCTAATAATGTTTGAGCGGTATCAAAAGATCCGTAAATTCCAAATAATTTTGTAAGTTGTATCTGCGCTTGGAGAGGGCTTGTG
>JBBRRF010000078.1:0-6976 GCA_038200885.1 Candidatus Nitrosocosmicus sp. | reverse complement strand
GTACTAAAGAACGATAATCCAAGAAGGATGATCAAGTACATGATAGGCTGTTAGACTATTTGTCACTAATGGTTAGGTTATATAATTAAAATGATTTATGACCCAGCCTCAGTTATTTGATGTATGGAGATTGGTCAATGGAGGTTTTATATCCATTATAGAAATATTTTCAATTGATCCAGAAAGCCAGCTGCCATTATTAAGTTCTGAATTCATATATTTTTGATTAATTGGAATATGATATATACATGTACATATACATATACATTTCAGGATACTATCCACAGATAGTCTCATTCATAATACCTGAGATCACCCATAGAATGCAACTTTTGTGTTAAAATCAGTTCAGTTTAACAAAGATAGTTAGTAATTTCAAGATGTTGATTTGATATTTAATTGTTTTTCAATTCTTACCCGACTAATATCAATAATTTTGTAGGATCAAATATTGGATTCTTTTGCTGCTTTGTTGCCTAATTATGAATATCGTCATCCAATAGTACTTTTTATGCCATGCTATACCGAATCTGTTAATCGTTAACATCATCTTTGATTAAAAATGTCACAAAATTAAAGGAAAATTGAATTAGGCAACAAAGCATTCTTTTGCACTAAAATAATATGATATACTGATTAACATAAATTCATACATTAGTAAATGATTTTCTCCAGAGGAATCAGGATACCGTAAGAATGGAATACTTTCCAGTGGGGTCACCGGAGTTTAATGCTGTTGAAGAATGTTGGAGACAAGGAAAGTATAACATGCTATCTAGCTATTATCCTAGTTTCTCTGATATCAAACAGGCAATATCTCGCTATTTCAGAACAAGGCGATTTAATTTGGATATCAAAAAGTAATTATTCAGATCTACGAATTAATATTGTTTAGTATACCAAGTATTTTGTCCGTTGATACCAAATGATTCTTTTAAATATCATTGTTTCTCTTAATTGTTTCTACATATCGAATACTTTGTGACAGGACATACATTGTTCGTATAAACATTACAGATACGAGTATCAATCCAATCGCTATAAGAGGAGCAACCATCTTTTCAAACCCAATCTCTTTTATGGATTCAAAAATATCTTTCGAGACATCAGTATTTATAGAAGTATTTGGGACCTCGTTTGATACAGAAGGCGCTGATAAAGGATTGATGTTTACATCTATCCGGGCCAATGCATTTCCTCTTTGTTCTGCAGCCCATACCTGACCTTTGTTATCAGTGGTTAAATATTGTATAAAAGGATTTGATGTCGGGATCTCTACTTCCTTTTGATCTCCCGTATTAGGATCTATAACTGTGATCTTATTCGTCAAGTGTTCTGTAACCCAGAGATTATGATATCTATCAAAAGTCATTCCAAACGGAAGTGCTTCCCGATTGGTAAGTAATATCTTTTCAAATGTTTCTGTAATTGGATCGAATACAGAAATAGCATTTCCTTCGTGTTCTGATATATATATTTGATTATCAGACGGATCAGCGAGAATGAATATTGGATCTTTCAAAGTATTATTTTTCAAATTATCTGAGTCCGTTTGTTTTGGACCATACTCTTTAGATGTATAATTATTACCAGCCGAGTCTATTCTAGCAATCTTGCCAACTCCTCCCTCTGCAACCCATGCAGTATTTTTTTCATCAATGGTTATTCCTAATGGATTAGCGTCCAATGATGGTAATACAATTTTTGTAAAGTTCTGGGCGGAGGGATTAAATTTCAATACAATATTGGTATTTGCAATTGTAATCCACACATTATTTTCAGAATCAACATCAATTGCCGAGGGAGCTCCTTGTGATTCGGATTGGTTGGAGGAAGATAAAGGAGGTATGGACTGTTGCGGTGTATTTATTTGATTTGGAGAAACAGCACCTGCCGGGAGAGATTGAGCAGGGTCAAAAAGCATATAATTTTCATTTAATCGAGTTTGTGGATCATAGTGTCCAAGAAGTCGATTCAGAGGATCCACATACCATATACTGTTGTTAGAATCAATTGCCAATTGAGTAATTATCCTAGCACCGCTAATTTTATGCTCCGAATAATTGTTATCATTCAAACTGAATTCCAGAATTCTCCCGCTATTGAGTATAGTGTCCCCAACCCATATTACATTCCTGTTCCTATCGTAAACAGGATAAAGCGGCTGACTTATTTCTGAGCCCGATTCGGATTTATTTACAAAAGAAGTCTTGAATTCAGTGATATTAAAGTCCATCTGCCCTAAATGCGGTTTCACAAAGGGATAAAATACGGCAAAAAGGTTTGGCATGTTGCTTTTATCACTTATGCCTTCAACCTCTATCTGCCATTGTCCTGTAAACCCAAATGATGAGTTTGCAGAAAATATCCCTACTGAATCCTTCTTTGCAACTACTTCAATAGGAGCTATAGATACAGCTACTGGCGTTGTCGATTCTTCAATATTTGTCATTTTCAATTTAACAGTATCAATATCCATAGGATTGTTATCTTGGTCAAGAAATGATATAACAAAGTTATTATTTCCGGGTAAAAAAGGCTCTATTGATAGTGATACTTTAGTAAAGCCACTAAAGTTATTTTGATTATTTATATTCTGGATGTTCATATTCTCGCCTGAGGAAGTAGGATTATCGGAGTTCAAAAAGACAGTCGTTCTATAACCAGGTATATCGGTATTTGTATTTAATACATCATTTTGCGAAATTTGTTTTGCTTGAATACCAATTTCACTTTCTGGAAGTCCAGTGCTTGTGAGCAATGCAACTGAACCAAGTAACAATATTCCAAAAATCGCCTCCACCTTTAAGCCGATATTGAATTTTGAAATTATTCTTTCCAAAGGAATTTCATATGACTTTTTGGATTTATTTAAAATATGTGTTTGTTGTAATCCTGACCCAGAATAAGAAATTGATCGGCTTTGTAATTTTTTATAGATTATGAATTGATAATAAGCACCCATCATAATCATCATCCCAGCTAAAATTAATTTAGCCGCCAGTATTTTTCCGTATAGGGATGATAGCGTCAGACCAAGGTTATCCTCAAGTACATAAAGCAGATATGGTCCGGTTATCAATATCGTTCCTAGTATTATCACAGGTACCAAAGAAAACTTGGGTATAATTATAGAAAGAACAGAATTTAATATGACCGGATCAGGTGAGTTTTTCTTATCCTTTTTGTAGTCGTCATCATCACCAATGTATATTTTTTCAGATTGTCCCTTTTTCTGTGCCTTTGGTTTATTTAGTTTATTGGTTGAGGACAAGGTACTCTTCAACAACGGTGCAACCACAAACGCCAAATATATGACCCCTCCAATCCATAATGAAGTAGCCACATTGTGAATAAAATCTAGTGATATATATAGAAAATTTCCAGATTCTGCAGCAGCATGTCCCATAAGAGAAGTGGTTAGAAGAGTAACAAGCCCCGCAATAAAAATTGCTAAATAATCAACAACTGGGTATTTTTTCGCGCGAGTATCGTCTACATGAGATGATTTTTTCTTTTTATTATAAAGAATATATAACAAATATAATAATATCATAAAAGATACAATAGTCCTTCCCAACCATACATTACCAAATTTAGTTCCTATCGCATCCAATATGGATGCATTTACAGACAATGCAATAGACAATATCATTCCAAAGTCGGAAGCTATCAAAACGATAGCACCTATCAACATTAAAATTATTGCTTTATATTCTATTCTTCTTCGTATATCCAAAAAATTTTGATCCAGCCATTTTATTTTTATGACTGGCTTCCATAGCCATAATGTACAAAATGCTGAACCTACAATCATTACTTGAGCAACAAGGGCTGGAAACTTTGTAATAGCCGATCCCACCGACACTTCATCAAGGAGAGAGCCGCCACTTCTTTGTATATTTGAAGATGAAAGATCCATGCCTTGTTTTCCTATTCCAAAAACAAAGGTATCTTGTGTAAGATGTCCATCGATTTGAGACAGCATTTGAACGGAAACGGTATAAGTACCTTCACTGAGATTCGCAGGAACCGTTACCGCTAATTTGCTTTCATCATTATCAACATAAGCTAAATCGATATTATCAACACGTTCTCCGTTTGAGTTTATTACAGATATCTTACTATAGCGTAAGTCGACTGGTTCGTTGATATCGGCTTCTACTTTTGATGGAGACGTCATCAAAGTTTGACCGGAGGTGGGACTGGTACCGATCACAAAAGCATGTCCAAATACTTTAGGAAATGTATATGTTGTAATCAAAGAAAAGGTAAACAATAATAGAAGAGTAACTCCCCCAACTAAAATTGAATTAGTGATCTGCTTTGAATTACACTTAGACGCTTTATTAATAATTACATAGATGGAATCGCAATAAACCTGTCCAGACATGGCTATATCAAAAAGTATAGCAATGTCTACTAAATAGATTGTGATACCTTCTCATATCATAAAGTGATCACTTTATTTATAGAGAAAAATTAAGTGGTAAGAGATGATTTACAGTATTTTTCCATACTAGGATATGTAGATACTCAAAGAGAAAAAGGGTTTATAAATAGATCATGAAAAACAAATCAATAAACTATCCTTGATAAAGAAAGAATCGGAAGACAAATAACATCATGCAGGTTAATCAAATAAATCAAAGCACGAGTTTTAATAATTTATTTTTCCTATTCCCAAGTTTCATCTTCGGGATTTGTACTTTATGATGCATCTTAATTTCAAACATCAAACCTATAAAAATTAAATAGTTCAGATCTAAATTAGGAAAGTTAGTCGACCATATCGAGGGTTTTGCAAGTAAATATCAAGTTCATTTAGCAGTCTTTTTCCTGCTTAAAGAAACTCCAGAGATCAAAATCGCACCTATGGCTATTCCCATAGAAGTCACAGCAATCAAATAAAGAATATTCTTATAATTGTCTTGTTCATTGACTAATCCTTGCAAGTTTTGAGTATTGTTGTATAAAATAGACATGTTATCAGCATTTGTTCTTATACCATTATCCAAATTACTCAATATACCCTGAAGATTGGAACCAATAATTGTATTACCTGCATTATTTTGAGCATTCGCATTTCCACCATTTTCCTCTAAAGGAGGAAAGGTTAATTTTTGTTTACCCTCTATGTCTTCAACTGGAACTGTGGTTGTAATATTTTGACCCTGGATGGTTCCATCTAGAACGAGATCATATGAACCAATTCTTGATGGTATTATGTTACTCTCATATAATCCAGCAGTTTCTGCAGAGGGGACAAAATTAAGTTGCTTTGTTATCCCCCCATATTTTATCATAATATTCATTTCTGAAAGAGCATTTCTTACAGGAGTAAGATTACTTCCTAACGTATCGTTTGTTTGACCAGTTTGTTTATTAACAGAAATAATTACGTCATTCATTTCATCCACTAATGGCGGTTCTGTTGACCAGCCCACTTCCAGGGTGATGTTTCCAAATTGATGTGTAGTGTGGGCGAATACGACAGGCAGAGAGAGCGGATCATGTATACATGTAATACCAAATAATAACATCAAAAAAGGAAAAATAAATAAGAATATAAGATTAACATTATCTTGAAATATATTCAGTAAATCGTGAAATCTATATGTCTTAATCGGATTACTCACTTTATTAGAGATATATCTTTCCCTTTATGTATATTTTGTCACAATCTATGCTTTTGAATTAAATCTATGCTCTGTCGTGTGAAAGATAATTAATTTTGATAGAACAGTTAAAACATTCGCATATCAAGAAATCACCAGGATACTCCATATAAAATATTTACAACCCTTTATTCCTATTCACAAGATAAACGAAGTGGCTCCAAAAGATAATTTAATTCATAGGCTGTTTATGTAAAAAAATAAAAAATTAAGCAGATATTATTTATCGCCAGACCACTTGAAATTTTTTTCTGAATTTCATGAATTTCTTCTTTTAAAGTGTTATTCTGATTGCTTTTGTGGATATTCTTTCTTTTCTTCCTTACATTTTCCTTAAGACTCTGTAATTGGATGAAGTTCTTTTCTCCTTCACCTAATTCTATTTTTTCAAAGTCAAAGACTGGTAAAACACCCTTGATAAATCCAACATTTAGGAGTCTTTCATACCTGGCTTTTACTGTGGGCGTAGTTATTCCGGTCTCTCTTGAAATCTGTCTAAAAGATTTCCTACCGTCTTCTAAGATTGAATTGAGAATAGATACGTCGGTTTCATCAAGACTTAGAGGCATTCAGGTCCAACTCTTTTAGTTAATAACGATATATTATTCCTTACATTTGTAAAGTTCGGTATAGGAGTCCTAATATATCTATATGGAGATAGACCCTAAGCTTTAATTATTTTAATGTATCCGAATATCGTTTACCACACCTTATCTCCAAAAAGAGATTTTGTAATATAATGCTAAAGGTGCATACCTATAGTTAATAACGAGGTGCTCTAACGAATTTGTAACCTGAATTTTCTAAACTTTCTTTTATTTCTTTAATATTCGTTAAAGTGGGATCAAATTCAATAACTACACTATCTGTCATATAGTTTATATCAATTTTTTTAATTCCATTATTGTTTTTTAGTTGTTTTTCTACAATGGGTTTGCAGCTTGTACAATACATTCCGACAACTCTAAAATGAGTCTTTTCATAAGATAGCAATATCCATTATCTCATCCTCTTAGTTTAATATTTTAATTTCAAAATAGAGAAAAGAGTATCTAGAATCTATAGACTTGGAGTACCCCTATACTAACTTGACATATTACTACATTCTTTGGATCTATTAATTTTGATTCTTAGTATCTTACATTTGTAAAGCCCAGTTGTTATATATGTTCTAATTGCTATTAAGGATATGGCAAAAGACCCTATATGCGGTATGTTTGTAGAAGAACAGGAAAGATCAATTCATCATACAAAAGATGGAATTACTTATTATTTTTGCTCGTCTCAATGTTTAAATG
>JBBRRF010000077.1:0-7063 GCA_038200885.1 Candidatus Nitrosocosmicus sp. | reverse complement strand
TATAAACTATACTTAATCTGAACCTTTTGAAAAAGCCCTAATCATGAAATTATCCTTGGGGCCTTAAATCTATACAACATGCGATGCTATTTTTTTCCAATTTGCTATGAGGGCTTCAGGTCTAATGTGTAAATTCTCGTTCATAATTCTTTTTTTTGCCAAGTCGACATATTCCTGCTTAATATCTATCCCAAGAAAATGTCGATCAAGATTATAGGCTACCTTTGTAGTTTGACCACTTCCATTAAATGGATCCAGCACTATGTCTCCATTATAAGAGTAAATTTTGAGTAAACGATAAGGAATTTCCTCGGGAAAAGGACATGGATGCTCAATATAACCTGGTGGTACCGGGGCAATATGCCATACGGAATTTGCTATCTCTTTGGTCCACTCTTCATGCGTAGCCGGTAGGATCTCTCTTCTTTGATTCCTGCCGCTCTTCACGTCGCCCTTTCTTAATACTAAAATGAATTCATGCATGATATTTGCCCTATAGTATTTTGGATATGGGTTTATGACAAAAGAACCATACCTGTTAGTTCCTCCAGTTACTTTGTGCCAAATTATTTCTTCATGAAGACTCCAGTTTCCACCGGGTGCCACTAATCTGGATAATAACAAATGGGGCAATGGGATTAATGTTCCATTCACAACTTCGTTGGCGATCACAATACAGCAGTAGCCTCCTTCCTTAGTTACGCGATATACCTGATTATTAAAAATAGTAACCATGTTTTCTAAATATTCTTCCAAACTGACCTTTTGAATCCCTCTATAATACTCTGTATTTTTTTTTGAGGCGTGTAAATCATAGTCTATGGCATTCCCATAAGGAGGCGATGTCACAGTCAACTGGATACTTCCAGAGGGAACATTTTTTAATATCTTTTCACAATTTCCTAGTAAAATTTTATCGTATAGGGATTCGGACCTGATTAGCACAAATTCTGTTTTTGAATAAGGTCCATAATCACATTACTCTAAAAATTTATACTGATTGATAAAAACATTTAACAAATATCATAAACCAGCTTTATCATTTCTCGAGGATGTATTCGTTTGAAACCTCCATGCCGAAATGTCTGCCTACGGATGGGATGGAATACACCAATATCTTATCACCGCGTTTTGCATGAGTGACTGGTAATATTTGACCGCTCTCATTCAAAAATCTAATAGTTTCAGCATTTTGGACTATAATGGTTCCCATTTCATCATCATTAATTGCTGCTCTAAATAGTCGTAACGGTCGAGATTCTATTTTAGCTCTCCCAACGCCGACCATCCGAGCCTCCCCTTTGACATTCACTATTAAGACCTGACTTCCAGATTCGAGCTCAGACAAATACTTTGTTGTTCCATCTGGAGTTATAGTATAACAATGTACTGCACCAGCGTTCACCCTAAATGGACGAGGTGATGTAAAAGACGAACCTATTGATTCGTTGTGGATTAGAAACAAAAAGTTCGACTTGTTTCCAACCAGCATTCCCTCCCCCTCAGCCAGCATAGATACCGTATCTATGCATACTCTTTCTCCCATTCCTACCTCTTGTACTTCTTTTATTTCTGCAATTTTTATTTGAAACGAAGATTTCTTGATGATATTTCTTGCTCTAACTATTTCCTCCTCGCTATTTGTTGACATTATTACTCCGTCAACCCCCAATTCTAAAACGGTGAATAGAGTTTCAACCTCCTCTATGGATTTTGCGACAGCGAATATTTCGGTTCCGGTATTTTGGAGAGAAGCGATAACATTTTCAAGTGGTATTATCCTCCAATCATCCAAGTCTATAATAACAAATGACAAATGAAATTTATCTATCAAATGCTTCATTTCATATATATCCTGATTGTTGGTAACCTTTTTGTAAACTCCTGTTTTTGTCCCCGTATTCAGATTTCTTGAGTTGATTTGGTCCAGTTGTTGCTCTGATTCGACAACCATATAATCAGCATCCTTGGAATTAAAAATCGTTTTAATTTTAGTTGAATTTTGGTCCAGACCATCAAGCTCCTCTGAAGGATCGATATAAATCAAATCAATTTTGTCTCTTATCCGAGTAATTAGACTAGCGAATTCAACAAATTTGTTTTTGCCACTTAATTCAGGGATACTTGAAAGATCAGAATTAGAATAGATTGATGGTTTTAATATTATTTTCTTTAATTTTTGTTTATTCTTACCTTCTTCCGCTTTTCTTGGATTTGATTCTGCCATAGTGCTTGTTCTCTATTATAATAGCATGCAAGGCTTTTATTATTTCATTTGGATTATCATGTTGAAAAATATTTCTGCCAAAAGTTACCCCGATCGCTCCTGCCTTCATCGCATCATTGCACATTTGTAATATTTCAAGGTCCGTATTAGCTTTTGGTCCACCTGCAATTACAATCGGTACAGGACATGATTTTATGACTTCTTTAAAGGAATCTACGTCGCCCGTGTAAACAGTCTTTACTATATCAGCACCTGCTTCAGCACCTATTCGAGCCGTATGAGCAACTATAGTCGGATCGTGGGGGTTCGTAATGTTATCTCCCCGAGGATACATCATCGCGATTAATGGCATATTCCATTCATTACATTCTTCAGACACTTGGCCCAGCTTGTAGAGCATGCTTGGCTCCTCTTTGGAGCCGATATTAATATGCAAAGAAACAGCATCGGCCCCTAACCTTATAGCTTCTTTCACCGAGCCCATCAAGATCTTGTTGTTTGGATCTGGGCCAAGGGAGGTTGCAGCTGACATATGGGCAATTAATCCGATGGAAGGTGGAGCAGGGAGAGATTTTATAATCCCTTTATTTACTAGAAAACAAGTTAAACCAGAATCCTGTGTCTGGTTTATTAGTTCAGATATATTTTGAATGCCCTTTAATGGGCCACTGCTTATTCCGTGATCCAGCGGAATACACAACATTTTTCCATTTTTCAATATACGATTGAGCCGGATTTCTTTCCCAAGGACCATAATACAAGAAAAATTATGAACCTATTTAAAAGTGATATGGTTGATTTATTAAAAATTATGTATCTCTATTCCTGGTTTCAGTTTGGAATTTTACATACAGGTGGAAATGTTAATTTATGCTGATTATTTTTCATCCTGAGTTGGACCTCTTGAATAATCTCTAAAGACAATCCTGGAAATTCATTTGAGATAGCTTGTGCGTCATAGTGTACATTATTAGATGACTCGAAGAATTGAAGTATTTTATCTAGCTGGGTGAATGGAAGACCCAGTTCATCTTCGGTGAATTGGTTGGCCCATAATCTTGCGCTGCTCTTTTTGTCTATAACGGAGTCAGGAATTTTAAGATACTTTGCTAAACCTAACAATTGGGTCTTGTACAAGCCTCCTAGAGGGAGTAAATCGGCAGCCCCATCTCCGAATTTTGTAAAATAACCAAGCATTAGTTCGGTCTTATTTGACGATCCTAATACCAGCCTTCCCATTAAGGCCGAATAATAATACAACACACACATTCTGATTCTAGCGACAAGGTTTCCAGTCAACAGTATATTATCGGAATGTTTAACTATTTCTATGAAACTATTTTTGGGTTTATTTATGTAAATTTTTTCACCATCAATTTTCAAGTTTGAACATATTCTAAGAGCATCTTTGATATCACTTGATGGGGTTACAGTTTCATCTGGCAATATCAATCCCTTTACATTTTCTGGCCCAATCGCGCTTGTTGCTAGATATGCGAGCACAGTGGAATCTATCCCTCCAGAGATTCCCAAAACTACTCCATTTGATTTTCTAGATTCTGCTTCTTTTTTTATGAAATTTATAATTTCCTGGCTTATTGATTCAAAGTTCATCGAATTTGAAGTCATTGTTAGAAATATCATATTAATTTTGTCATGTTAAAATTTTCATATTAGATCCGATTATGAAATCCCATCAGAAAAAAGAGCTTGCTTTGAATTAATAGAATTATTTTAATATGCAGGATCAATATTAGAATTTAGGTCATTGGATACACGCAATATAGGTTTAAGGAATATCGAGGTGGCGGATACAAAAATATGTTCTATCGATGGTGAAAATGGAAAATTAATCTATAGGGGTTATGACATACTTGACCTGGCCAATCATTCCACTTATGAAGAAACAGCATTTCTCTTGTTATTTGGAGATTTACCTATAAAAGAAGAACTTGATGATTTCAATTCGAAATTAATAGAGTCGAGAAGGATTCCCAATTCAGTTACCAAGAATATGAAAAATAAACCTGTCACAGCACATCCAATGGATGTACTACAGTCTTCCATATTAGACCTAGCTGATTACGACCGCAACAGGCTAGATGAGGGGAAAAATGCCAATATTGAAAGGGCCATATCATTAATTGCAAAAATCCCTACTATAGTTGCTGCATGGGATAGGATCAGAAATAACAAAGATGTAGTAGAGCCACTTGACGATAACTCGCATGCATATAATTATTTATATATGCTAAGAGGAGCACACCCCAAGCATGAAATATCTAAAATATTTGATATCAGTTTAATACTACACGCTGAACACAGTTTTAATGCCTCAACTTTTGCTGCTCGAGAAATAGCGTCAACACGTGCAAGTATATATGCAAGCATAGGCGGTGCGGTGGGTGCATTATCCGGAGAGCTCCATGGCGGAGCTAATATTCAAGTGATGAAGATGTTGCTTGAAATTGGCGATTTAAATAATGTTGAAAAATGGGTCCAGGATAGGCTCACAAAAGGTGCAAGAGTTATGGGGATGGGGCATGCGGTGTATAGAACAACCGATCCGAGATCAGAGGTCCTTGCAACACTATCTAGGGCTATTTCCAAAGAAAAAGATTCAAAATGGTATGATATGACCGAAAAAATTGAAGAAGTCACAAAGAGAATCATGTATCAGACAAAGAAAATGCTGATTTACCCAAATGTTGATTTGTATAGTGCCTCATTATACTACAGTCTAGGAATTCCTATTGATCTAAACACGCCAATATTTGCTATATCACGAATAGCGGGATGGAATGCTCATATTATTGAAGAGAAATTTGCTGAAGCTGCTCCAAAGCCAGCTCTTTATAGGCCAAAGGCAGTATATGTCGGTAGATATTGTGGTCCTATGGGTTGTGAATATGTAAGTCTTATCAATAGAAAAACTCAGAATCCCCAAACTTTATGATACTAAATTCAATTAGAAAGTATTACCCTCTTAAATTTATAAGGACCATCAAATTTCTCTAAATCATATCGTTGAAGTCCTCAAGCAAGAACAATGTCAAATACAGAGATGTCGGGATAGACGTTGATAAGATAAAGTCAATTCAAAATTCTATTGGAAAAAGTATTATGAGTACACATCTTTTACCAAAAAAAGGTAAAGTAATTTCTGGATTTGGTCACTATGCTGGACTCATCGAATTCAATAAAAAAATAATGACATTGCACACCGATGGTGTAGGATCAAAGATTTTGGTGGCTCAAGCCATGAATCAGTACAATACAATTGGTATCGACTGTATAGCTATGAATGTTAATGACACTGTTTGTTTAGGAGCTACTCCTGTAGGTTACCTTTCTTATGTTGCATTGGAAAAAACTAATGATAATTTATTAATGGAGATTACTAAGGGCCTGGTCAAGGGAGCTAATCTGTCAAATATAGCAATAGTCGGAGGAGAAACAGCAATACTTTCAGATATTATTACTGGACAAAAGAAAGACCATAATTTTGACCTCGCAGGAATGGTTCTTGGGATATTAGAAAATAAGAAAAAAATGATACTCGGGGACAATATTAGATACGGTGACGTAATAATAGGAATAAAGAGTTCTGGAATCCATTCTAATGGATTAACTCTAGCAAGAGAAGTCTTGTTAAAACAGCATGGTATTAACGATAAGCCTGATTTTATTAATAAATCAGTAGGAGCTGAACTATTAACTCCTACTGCTATATATTCAAATGTTATCTTAAAAATAGTTGAAAAATTTGGAACAAGAATACATGGGCTTGCACATATCACGGGAGGTGCGTTCACAAAGCTAAAAAGATTAAATGAACGTGTTGATTATGTTTTAGATAATTTGCCTGCTATTAATGGAATATTTAAACAAATTATGATGGATGGAAATATTTCAGAAAAAGAAATGTATAGGACTTTTAACATGGGAATAGGATTTTGTATTATTGCAGCAAGAGAATCAGCGGATGATATAATTGAAACCATAAAGATCGAGAGGATGAAAGCCAGCATAATTGGGAATATTAGGAGAAATGGAAACGGTAATTCATTTATTAAACCATCAAATGATAAAGGAATGAAAGTCCTCCAAATATAAAAATAAAATATCTTTTGTGTCATTTAGTTGGTTAAATCTTACCTGATTTTGAAAATCGGCTTAGTAAACACCAGTAAATTGGATAATGAATAATCAGTAGTGCCGCTAATATAACCCATTTTCTTTATTTTGTTTAGAGAATCAATTATATCTAGATATTTTTCCAATAATTTGCCATGTTAACACGTGACTTTTGGACCTTGATTAGCTGGAAATAGGCTATAGTAAATTTGCTAGTTTTTCTAACAAATTTACAGGTAGTTTAATTTGGATTTTTACTCTCATTTCCATTTCCATTCCCATGCCATCCCCTCCCTGGTAGCGGAGCTTAAATCCTTGCAAATTAAAGGATAATTTTTTTAAAAAAGGTAGGAAGAGATATTTAGTCGAGGTAATAGATAGATTTTCAGAGGGGACACTCGCTAGATTGTTTGTAAATGCGTCTCGATATAATGCTAAAGATGATAGCCACTATCAGCAGATATGCAAAGCGATAGCTAATGATATCTTATCTAGGAATGATAATAGTAATTTGATGAATTTAAGTGAGATCAATAAGCTAATAAAATCAAAATCCTCTCAATATAAACTATCTAGTATCCCAAAATATGCTGAAATAAACCGGTTTATCCCAATTACCAGTCAATACAAAAGACTTTTAAGGAAAAAGCCTGTAAAAACTCAATCGGGAATCGCAGTCATTACAGTTATGACAATGCC
>JBBRRF010000076.1:0-7100 GCA_038200885.1 Candidatus Nitrosocosmicus sp. | reverse complement strand
TCCTGTCTGTGGGATTATTTCCAGTCATGCCCCCCCTAAAGGTGACTTCACAGATATAGAATCAAGAGATTGCCAGTTCCAGTTGATACCTATCTCTTTATCATAGATTTTCAATAGTTTGAGCCATATCTCTTTAAAAACATTCAGTCTATTCCATTCCTGGAATCGTCGGTGACATGTTGAACTAGAACCGCATTCCCTAGGTAACATTTTCCACTGGCATCCTGTTCTCAGAATATAGAGGATTTCATCAAGCACTTTTCTGTATGGTACAATTGGTCTACTTACAGTCTTGGACGGCTTTATTCTAGGCAGTATCCTCTTTAATTCATCCCATGATTAATCCGGAACGGTCGCGATGACAGGATAATGATGACTAATGTTTTTATCATTCCTAGTTTCCCCTTTCTTCTTCTGGATACAGGTCACAATTTAGCAAAAGGAATAATGAGCTATAATCCTATCGAATTTTGGGATAGGCTCTAAACTTAGAATTATCTCATCTACCTACATTTACCAAATTATTCCAGAATGATATGATCCACCAGAGACAAAGAAATAATCTCGAGATGTTGGATGACTAGATATTTGAAATCACAATGGCAAATAAAAAGATTTTCTTAATTGTTTAATTGTTGGACTATCTAATAAATATAGATATTAAATATTAGTATTACAAATAGCTTCATACCAAGGAAATATTTTCCATTAAAATAACAGAAAATAACCATAATTGGAATATAAATAGACCAATTGACCTTCAGAAAATACATGATTGAATAATGAAAGATTTTTAGATTGAGAAATATTACCAATAGTCCATCACATTGACGATAGAAATATCAAATGTAATAACGGTCATTGCAATAACTACGTTTGCAGGATGTACATCCTTTGTATGTGCTCTAATATCTCACAAGGTACAACCTTCAGAATCAAAAATACTAACTTTAACTGCATTTGGTGCTGGATTACTCATGTCTGCAGCGATTTTTCAAATGGTTTTAGAAGCAGAAAAAGATATAGGATTGGTTTTAACCATGATTGCATTTGCTTTGGGGGCAGTAATATTCACTGTAGCAGATTATATTGCTGAAAAGAAGGGTGGAGGTGCAGGCATATTATTAGGAATAGGATTAGATTCGATTCCTGAGTCTCTAGCAATTGGTGCATCGATAGCCGCAGCAGCAGCAGGACCGATAACTGCTTTAGCTGTTATCATAGGGATACAAAATATTCCAGAAGGAATTGCATCGTATAAAGAAATGATGACAGGAAAGACCGCTTTTAATAATAATCCAAAGAAAGCGCTCGGTGCGATCGGTATAGTATCTACAATACCAATAATCTTAGGACTTGTAGGCTTATTCTATCTTCAGGGGATGCAATTTATTATATCCATAATTCTTGCTCTATCTGCAGGTGGCATATTTTATATGCTATATTATGACATGATACCAAAAGCACATAAAGAACGGAAATGGATACCAACATTTGGTGCCATATTAGGGTTCATACTAGGTTTCATAATCATAAGGGTTTCTGGTGGACAATGATCATGATCATCCAAATGTTGCACCTTTGTAGTATGATTACCCATTAGGACCAAGGTTTCGGCAATATACCATATCAATAGCTAGATTATTTTTTTTACAATCAAATGAAGTGTTCCTGCACGTCGATACAATTCTCCAATAATATGGAAAGTATTACCTTTTTTTAATATCGCCCTAGGACCGAAGTAATCCTGGGGTTCCAAAGAAGCATACCATTTATCATTAACGATTACAATTGCTTTACCCATAACAATCTTTTCAACGGATATAGAATATTTGCTTCCAGATAGAAACTTGATAGATTCGATTAATGCAATTGAATTCTTATTTACCCATATAATTCGCTTCATTTTGGCTAGGTTTTCAATTGCCTTTCTAATAATCTCATGATCAATGCCTATTAACTCATTTAGATATGAAACTCCTAGTCCACTTTTCCCAGCTTTTCCGAGTAAGTCATGTATTTGTCTTTGAACTCGCTCGACTAATTTCTTTCTATCCAAATTCAATGAGACTTCATAAAGATCTTCCAAGTTTTTTTTTGTAAAGGGTGTAGATAGTTCTGAATCTTTGGAGCTACGATGACGGTAGGATAGTTTCTTGACAAGGCTTTTAATCTTCTTATTAGAATTTGAAGAAAAAGAATCTATAATAGGATTAATATTTTCGTCGTAATTATCTTCATCTACAAATTCAGAATATTTTTTGGATTTTTCGTAGAGAAAAAAGATTTCAGACTCAAGCATTTTGTCTGGATTTTTGAAAGTTCTCTTGTCATGTTTCTCAAAAGTAAAATTTGAATTCTGAAGACTTGATTTCATCCGATTAACTTTTCTTTTAGAGATCTCCAAATATTTTGTATCGATAGAATTTTCGGAAATTAGAATGACCACCTTTCCATTGGAAAATCTGCCCGTTCTTCCTTTCCTTTGTATAAACCTAATTTCGCTTGGAACAGGTTCATAAAATAGTACAAGATCAACATTGGGGATGTTAAGACCTTCCTCGGCAACTGACGTAGCAACAAGTACCGGGAATTTTCCCAGTCTAAAATCACCAAGAATAGATAATTGTTTATCCTGACTTAGGCCTTTCTGTCCATTTTTATTTGATTGACCGTAAAATCCTCGGCAAGGTATGCCATTGTAATTTAGAAAGTTTGTGATTTCTTCAAGCGTATCACGGTATTGAGAAAAAATCAAAATCTTTTTTTGATAATTAGTAGGTATCAGTTTGTCTTCGCAGTCTTTGTAATCCGAATTACCCTGTTTGATAATAATATTACCAGTATCCCTAGATGAATTCCGGGATGTTTTTATGTCTTCTCTTAAATCAAGAAACTGACTAACTACCGATAACACCTTGATTAATTTAGGTGGAGGTTCATTTTTATGATCCTTTAATATTTCTATTATCGCTTTTATTCGTGAATCCAAAAATAGTTCCCGATAAGTTTTACTTTCGGATTTATCTTTAGCGTTGTCTAAGAATTTTTTGAGAGCAAAGCTGCCTTGGGATTCAACTAAATCACGACAGTATAACAAAATCAAAGATAAAGATTGAAACTTTAATGCAGTAAGTAAGAAAAAATTCATATTTTTTGGATCTAGTTTCGATTTTATATGGTCTCCAAGGGACAAGAGATCCTTTTTATATACACTTTCAATCTTCCTCTTTCTTATGAATTGGTTATTGATTAGCCATATGATTTTGTCATTAATCAAAGAATTCAACAGAGCTGATAGATCCTTATGATAATCATTCATCTCGATGGAGTAGTGCTCTATGTTAGTATCAAAAACATATGGTAACACATCATCATCTCGTTCAGATTTGGCTATAATTTGCTCTATAAATAGATTTGAACAAATCTCCTTGATTTTTTCTTCTTTTGCTCCGGGGCTAGCAGATAACCCTAGGACTAGTGGATGTTTACCATGATCAGAATTATTGTAAAATTGTTTAGAAATGGATGTATAACTATAGTCCTTAACAGCTCGTTGGGCTTCATCAAATATAATTAAGTAAAATTCATCTTTTTTAAGTATACCATCTCGGATATCATTCTTTACCAACTCGGGTGTAGCAAAGTACACCCTAAACGAAGAGGATTTCCACATTGTTTTTCTAATTTCTGGTCCTATCTTTCCTGTTAAGGCAATGCATTGATCTGATAGAAAGGTATTCTTTTTGAACAATTCAAAATGTTGAAACACCAAAGGGCGAGTAGGAGCAAGAATTAGAATCTTTGATTTTTTCCAGTTGAGTAAAATGTCAAGACTAACTAATAAGGCAACAATTGTTTTTCCTAAAGATGTAGGGATCACAACTAATGAATTCGTATATAACGCCCTATTTACAATATCCTCCTGGTATCGTCTATACTTAATCATTTCATCCCTTAATAGAGGATGAGCAAAATAGTTCTTGACCAAAGTTAGATTATGAAATATCAGAGAAGGCTAGTAATGGTGGTATAGGATTGAACTTATCAATATTCAGATCTCAAATACCTCATTTGATTCACTCTTTACCATGGTTTTCCTTTCAGGGTTAACACTGTCAATAGATTGTGCCAATTGTAAAACTTTAGAATTACTAATTAATTCCAAGATGGAATTTAGTTCTTCTAGGGATTTGATTACAATCCCTCTTTTTTTACTGGGAGTGCCATTTGAATTGAGTGGATTAATTTCTATTGCTATCGATGCTGGTCTGCCACGATATTCAGGGAGTTTAAATAAAAAAACGCCGGCTATGTTGGTAGGTTTTCTTTCCCATTCTTTACCTTCTTTTAGAAATTGTGATAATCTTTCGTCACCTGACATTTATGCAATCAATAATTATTTCATTCACTATCCTTTTAATTTTATCTATTCACTCATTAATTAGAATAATATACCAAAAGTTTTTAATATATAACACGTATGGATGGAGCAAAATGAACTGTCGGGGTAATTCAAATGTTAGAAAAAGACATTGAAATAGGTATGAGACCATTGACATAATCGCGGAGAATCTAGCGCTATTGAAAATTGAAAATAGATTTAAATAAAAAAACCTCTTCATATATCATATATAAAAAAAATGCTGTGACTGAGCTAAGATATGATAAGGGCACCATTATATTAAATGGAGATTTTCACACCCCATATTCAGTATTTGACCCTAGAATTAATAGATATCGGGCTCTAGGTATCTATTATCCAGAAATAATTCACTATTTCAGAAGAAATAAAATTGATTATATAGATAAAGTACGAAACTACATCATTCCGCTCAATAGGAACCAATTCAAAATAACTAATGAATTAAGGGACTATCAAAAAGAAGCTTGGAAAAGATGGATAACACATAATATGAAAGGATGTATAATTCTACCAACGGGTGCGGGCAAAACAATAATTGCATTACATGCAATATTGAAAACAAATACCTCAACGCTTGTAATAGTTCCTACATTAAATTTAATGGAACAATGGTTTGAAGCCATGGAAAATATCCTAAAAGTGAAGAACCAGATAGGCAAGCTTGGAGGTGGTAATGAAGACATAAAAACTATTACAATTACAACATACGACTCGGCTTACCTAAAATCATCATATCTAGGAAATAAATTTGAATTATTAATATTCGATGAAGTACATCACCTGGCTTCTGATAAATATTCGTTGATTGGAGAACAATTTATTTCTCCTTACCGATTAGGTTTAACAGCAACAATAGAGCGAGAAGATGGCAAACATGTGAATATTTACAAATTAGTAGGAAAGATAGTGTTCAGTAAAGATGTCTATGAACTATCTCGAGATAACCATCTAGCCAAATTTAGATTGAAAAAAATTAAGGTAGAAATGTTACCAGACGAAATTTTACAGTATAAACGAAGAATTTTTCAATATAACCAATTGTTAAAAGAAGCAAAGATCTTCTATCCCATTAAATTAGAAAGATTAATTATCCTATCTGCAAACAATAGCAATCTTAGAAAGGCTTTACTTCTGAGAAATGAAGCTGTGGATATAGCCCTAAATAGCTATTCAAAAATTCTAGAATTAGAAAAGATATTAAAACACCATACTACAGAGAAAACAATAATTTTTACGGTTCACACTAAACTGGCCTATATTATTTCAGACAGATTTTTGATTCCTGTCATAACACATAGAACAAAGAATGAAGAGAGGAATGAAATCTTAGAAAAATTCAAGAAAGGAATGTACAGAATTATAGTCACCACCAAGGTTTTGGACGAGGGAACAGATGTACCTGATGCCAACATGGGCATAATATTAAGTGGCTCAGGAAGCAAAAGGGAATTTGTTCAGAGACTAGGAAGATTACTCAGACCTAAAAAGAATGTTGAAAACGTAGCTAATCTTATTGAAATAATTTCATCCGATACGAGTGAAATCTTTACTAGCAACAGAAGAAACAAAGGGATAAGCAATAAAAAGCAATTAATAGATAAATCAGATCAATGAGTACTAAATGACAATATCATCTATTAGTCCAAGTCTGATGATCAGAAAATGGTTAGTGAATAAGAAATGATATCTTCAGATTTACTCAGATGTAAATTGGATAATAAAAGTTATAAAATATATCCCATTTTATGTTCTCTGGAACAGAACTCTAAAGACGTCGAGATAGCTAAACAAGTCATACAAGTTTTTGAATACTCATATCAACATAGTATTATAAAACAAAAGTTGAGTCAGTCTCTTAAGGGTCTAGAGCAAACTTATAAAGACTATAAGCTCATTAGAGGATTAGCCGCGGTTTTAGAAAAAAGATGTACATTTAAATCCATATCGCAAGTTCACTCAAAAGATCCTCATCATAACGATTCAAAACAACCAATCGAAATTTTGAAAAATTTCACTGCAATGGATATTAGAAGAAGTGTTTTTGATGAATCAGCCAGACAGAATATCGCCGTAAGTGAGCAAACAAGGAAATCAATTCTTGAGAAAATATCTAATAAACTAGGAATATCCAATGAGGTGTTATCAAAAGTGATGTGGTCTGATCTTGATGAAAACATGATAATAGGTACATTTGTACCAATCAGTGTCGAGAAGTTACTGCGTTCATATAATATATCGTTGATTCAAACTCTACTTTTTAGTTGCCTAAAAATTAGAATAGGTTTGGGGTCGAACCTAAATCTAGGTACTCGATGGAAAGAAGTCCTCAGAGAAGTAAAAAGACTCGGCCTAATGTACTGGTTAGATGTGGTAGATGAAACAACCCAGGATTCTAAAGAAAATACGATAATTTGTTCCATTGAAGGTGCTTCAAATGTAATAAAATTGACTGATAGATACGGTAGCGCGATATCAAAAATAATACCCACAATTATGAAATCAGAAAGATGGCACCTACAGGCAGATATTCTCAGGGTAACAAATAGTGGAAAGAAACTAGTATACGAATTTGAAGTTTCTGAAAAATCCTATCCAAATTCATTTCCTTCAGATAAAATGATTAAAATGCACTTAGAAAATTCCGTTTATCAGGACAATGATTCAAAGAAAGATC
>JBBRRF010000075.1:0-7161 GCA_038200885.1 Candidatus Nitrosocosmicus sp. | reverse complement strand
TTTCTCGCAAACTCAACTATTGCAAGTTGAAAGCCAAAACAAATCCCTAAGAAGGGAATATCATTCACCCTTGCATAATGGCATGAATTGATTATACCTTCGCTACCCCTACTTCCGAATCCTCCGGGAACCAAAATACCATCAAATTCCCTTAAGCATTCAAAAATCTTTAAATTAGTATTTGTACCGTGTTTGTTAGAACCAGAGAATTCAAATTTTTCAGAATCTATCCAATCTATGATTATTTCCTTGGCGAATTTAGCACCAGCATGTAATACCGCCTGGGATACACTTACATAGCTGTCTTTCAAATCTACGTATTTGCCAATTATGGCTATTTTCACACTCCCATTGGATTTTAGGAAAGAGTTGGCAATCTTATTCCATTTCAAAATTCTTGGGGTTAGATCTAAATTCAAACTCTTTGAAATTACTTTTGTAATCCCCTGATCGAACAAGATTCTAGGAACAGAATAAATTGAAGGTGCATCATGACTAGACATTACACAGTCCGTCGGAATACTAGCAAACAGTGAAATTTTTCTGATCGTTTCTCTCGTTAATGGGGTTCTACACCTCACTGCCAATAGGTCTGGTTGTATGCCTATCCTACGCAATTCCTGTACGCTATGTTGGGTAGGCTTTGTTTTTTGCTCTCCTACAGCATCCAGAACAGGTGCCAAGGTTACATGAACAAAGAAAGTATTAGTATACCCATCTTCCAACTCCATTTGTCTTAATGCTTCCAAAAAAGGTAAGCTTTCAATATCTCCAACTGTTCCACCACATTCCACTACCATAATTTCCAGATCCTCTTCAAGGGATATCTTTCTTAACTGTTTTTTTATTTCATCCGTTATGTGGGGTATTATTTGTACACACTGGCCAAGGTATTTTCCTTCCCTTTCTAGTCCTATCACATTTGAAAAAATTCGCCCCGCAGTCAAATTATGGCTTGATTTTAAACTGGTATTAAGAAAACGCTCGTAATTTCCTATGTCCATGTCACATTCACCACCATCATCAGTAACAAACACCTCACCGTGAGTGAGGGGATTCATTGTTCCTGCATCATAATTCAAATAAGGATCTATTTTTATGCAAGTTACTTTCAACCCACAAAGTTGTAATAATTTGGCGATAGATGAAGCTACGATTCCTTTCCCTAAGCCAGACATTACTCCCCCAGTTACAAATATAAATTTTGGAGAATTGGTCATAATTGCTTTATAGAAATTGTAGATTGAATCAATGTTAATTAAGTGTTTATTATTATTTTAAGCGGAATTAATGTTACTAAGATGAAAAGTTTTATTATGGTATTCCACATATAATAAGTATATCATCATGAATTCTTATGAAAATAATGACAATATCTTTGGTAAAGATACTGACAAAAATGATATTGATAATAGGGAGCCCTTTAAAGGGAAGAGTGCCTTAGATGCTTTGCATGAGGATATAGTCAAGGAGAAGGAAAAAAACCTCAACTTAAAAATTTCAGATATGTATGGTGTAGACTATGAAGAGGCAAACGAAATTCATATAAACTATCACAGTTTGAGATTGAAGAAAATGATACAAAAATCTGAAATATTATCGAGTATGAGTGCATTTATCGAAAGTCACCTTGATTTGAAAACCCTCTCCACTCAAGTTGCATTTGGTGAAATTTCTGAAAATACCTGCATTGATATTTTGATTGGTGTGATGAAGAATCAGAAAGAGACTAGAATAAAAGATAGATACATCAATTTCTATAGTTAGAAGATTGTAAGCCTATTTCTACCAAACTAATTTGATCGACTAAAATGACAAAAAATAATCTTAGATTTCCCAGAACTAAAGCCATGCTAAATACACTTGTGAAGAATTCTTTTAGAGCTATTGATGAGGGAATGTACGAAATTAATGGAGAACGCGAATATAGCAATCATACTTGTTTGAGCATGCGGAATAATATTCTTAAATGCAAGCAGAATCCACTCCTAACCGAGATAAAGTATGCATCCCCGTCAAGGGGAACATTAGTAGACTATAATGAGATGAAAGTCGAGGAAATCGCTACGACAATGGAAGAAGCTGGAGCGATCGGTATATCGATTTTAGCTCAACCATACTTGTTTAATGGATCGGTAGGTAATATTTTGAGAGCAAGGAAGCATGTTACTGTACCCATTCTGATGAAAGATATAGTGGTAAGTGATGTTCAAATCAAAGCTGCAAAAAAAGCCGGTGCCGATTGCATACTACTAATAAAAACCGTCTTTGACAGCAACTTGTCGGAGGGAAGCTTAGAGACATTGGCCGAATATGCCAAGAAAATCGGACTAGAAGTAATCGTAGAAACTCATGATGAAATTGAGTTTAGTGAGGTTGTAAAGGATAATAGTAAATCAAAAAAACCCTCTAGCCTAATTGGTATTAATAACAGGAACTTAAGTACACTAGAAGTAGATTTGGACACGACAGTTCGGATATTATCCGAAAATTCCAAAAGTAACAATATTGTGATTTCAGAAAGTGGTATAAAGGGTCCAAAAGATATCATAAAGTTAAAGAGTGCAGGAGCAGATGCATTTTTAATTGGGACAACTTTAATGGAGAAATCTAAAGGGATGGGCCAAAAAATAAAAGAATTAGTCGAGAGCTAGATCGAATCGATAAAGTATTATGTAGCAACTGACTAATTTCATTTCTATATATTTGAAAAATAACACTGATTTAGGAAAATTTGGAACGTATGGAGGAAGATATGTTCCAGAGACATTGATTCCAGCCTTAGAAGATCTGGATAAGTGGTACCAGAGATTGAAAGTGGACAAGTCTTTTCAACACGAACTAAGCGGATTATTGATAAACTTCGCGGGTAGGCCAACTCCACTTTATTATGCTAATAATTTGACTAATCAACTTGGAGGCCCAAGAATTTATTTAAAAAGAGAAGATCTGCTCCATAGCGGAGCTCATAAGATAAACAACACTTTGGGACAGGCTTTAATAGCTAAAAAAATGGGCAAGACCAGAATCATTGCCGAAACAGGTGCAGGTCAACACGGAGTGGCAACTTCCATTGCATCAGCAGTTTTTAATCTCGAATCAGAAATCTATATGGGCGCAAAGGATGTAGAAAGACAGCAACTCAATGTTTTCCGGATGAATTTATTGAATTCAAAAGTGCACTCTGTACATTCCGGGTCAAAAACACTGAAGGATGCGATAAATGAAGCACTGAGAGATTGGATTGCGAATGTTCGAAATACACATTATTTGATTGGTTCTGTTATGGGACCTCATCCATTCCCTACAATGGTAAGGGACTTCCAAAGTGTGATTGGTAAGGAGATAAAGGAACAAATACAAAAACTAACTGGAAAATTGCCTGATGCAGTAATAGCATGTGTTGGTGGCGGGAGTAACGCTATTGGATCTTTTTATCCTTTTATTAATGACAAGAAAGTTAAACTGATAGGAGTAGAAGCTGGGGGACAGGGAATTCGAACTGGTTTCCATGCGGCCACCTTGTCAAAGGGAAGAATGGGGATCTTCCATGGAATGAAAAGTTATTTTTTACAGGACGAAAATGGACAAATAAATGAGGCGCACAGCATTTCAGCTGGACTTGATTACCCTGGAATCGGACCTGAGCATGCAAATTTAAGGGATACCGGTAGGGCCACTTATCCTTACGTAACTGACAAAGAAGCGGTTAGAGCCTTTGTACAATTGTCAAAACTTGAAGGAATAATTCCTGCATTGGAGTCGGCGCACGCCATTGCCCATATCATAAAAAATGCTAAAAATTTCAAGAAGGATGAAACAGTCGTAATAACCGTATCTGGCAGAGGTGACAAAGATTTGCAAATAGTAAGGGAATATCTCTCTGGATCAGAAGAAATTATTCAAAAGAACACACAAACAAAAGGAATTGGGCGTATTTGAAGATTGAAAATAGCATTACTCGAACTTTCAATAATTTGATACAAAAGAATGAAAAGGCATTGATTGGTTATGTTGTCGGAGGTTATCCTTCTCTGGAACTTTCTAGAGAGATAATCGAACAACTGATCCACTCTGGAGTTGATATTATTGAGATAGGAGTTCCATTTTCTGATCCGATGGCAGATGGTCCTGTGATCCAAGATGCGTTTTCGAAGACACTCAATTCTGGCATTGCTCCAAAAGACTGCTTAAATTTGGTAAAATCAATTAGGGAAAGACATAAGGAAACTCCGCTGCTATTAATGACATATTCAAATATACTTTATTCTAATGGATTAGAAAAATTCTTAATCCAGTCTAAAAACTGTGAGATAGATGGTTTCATTGTACCAGATTTGAATTTTGAAGATGCTGATGATTATTTAAAAATAACAAGCAAATTGGGTCTTACAACCGTTTTCCTGACATCTCCTAACACGAGTACCAAGAGATTAAGGAAGATAGCTGCCCTATCTACTGGGTTTGTTTATATGGTATCGGTTTTTGGAATCACCGGATCGAGAAATAAATTTGAAAAATACACCTTCGAATCTATATCCCGTTCAAAAGCAATTGTTTCCCCATATAAGAAACACTTAGCAGTAGGCTTTGGGATTAGCACTCCCATAGATGGACAGAGAATGATTGAGGCTGGAGCAGATGGCATAATTGTTGGAAGCTCATTGATTAACATAATAACAAAAAATGAGCACGATCACAGTAAGATGATGTCAGAATTAGACATTTTTGTCAAAGGCTTGAAGACTATTTGCAAGGTCCCAAATTGAGAATTATGTTTTGAATTGTAACTTTATAATATGAATGAAATTCAACTAAAAGATCGGTTCTTGGATTTTCTAAACCAAAATCCGACAAACGACTTTTTTGAATATACTTCCAACCGCTACGAAAAATATATTGAAATCAAAAATGAAGCTCTAAATAGAAAATTTGATTTAATATTGGCAGCGTGTAAAACAAAAAACATCAAAAAAAATAATATTAGAAATAGTACCATCGAGATGGATGATAATTTAAAGAATATTTTTGCAAGATCAACGTTACTAAATACAATTTCAGAAAGTTACAAAATGAATATTGAAAAAATTACTCTATATCCTATCGAAATTAAATCAGATAAAGACAAACTTGATGAGAGACTGGCTAATCAAGTAATCGAGGCAATCCTCTCATTTGGTCGTTCTATAGTAATCCTAGACAGTAAACACTCTTCAAAAATAATAAAAAACGGGTTATCAAGAATATTACCTTCGACTTTGATAGGATATTTTAGTGAAACTGATGAATTCGTGGTAATAAATAGACATGACCGAGTGTATTCAGACAGCTTGTTAAACGTAAACAAGATGCATCTCATCAGAACGCTGGAAAAATCAGAATGTCAAATCAATGTTACCAAATTGTACAATAATTTAAGAAGGCTACAATCGATTCATCAAAAGTTGATTTATAATCAGATATTCAAGGATGGACAATATCTCTTGGAGGACGAAGTAATATTTATGAAAGAACTTTCATCTTTGAATCTAAAGATTAACGTTAAGAAGGAGATCATCAAGACAATCCAGCAACATAAGAATTACAAAATTACAGATTTTACAGAGTAGTAGTTACTAAGCCGGTATTATCACTTGCGTATCCCAAAAAATTCATCCTAATCAAATGTGTCCTTCCATCTCCAAATGTAATAGATATTTCAAGATCATCCAATTTATCAGATGAATCCCTTCCCTCTAATTCCAAAATAACAACATGGATTGTTTCGTGAGCAATTACTCTCTCTATGAGGTCTTCGATATTGGTGAAGCTTTTAGCATTGGATAATTCAGATACTCTGGAGACGACAAACATGAGTGAGTAACCTAATTGATCATTGGGTCCAGAAATCGGATTATCGTATGTACAGTATTCTTGAGAATCATCATACGAACAGCCTAGGGTGAAATCCACTATTCCCACATCTTATCAACATCAATTCTGAGACAAAAACATTTCATTCGTTATCAAATAGGTATGGAATATATCAAACTAAATATTTTAATTAGTAAATATGCGAATATTACAGTTACATGTAGATTTTGTAGAATATTTACCTGTCAAAAAGGAGATAGATGATGCTGAACCTTTATTAAAGAATGAGAAGGAACGAATTGAAGATACCGTCGTCATATTAACATCTATAGAGCAGGGAGATGATGAAACTCTAATTGAAGACTTTATAAAGGAAACTTTAGAATATCTTAAGAAAATTAAGTGTAACTCTGTTTTAATTTATCCATATGCACACCTTAGTTCTACTCTAGAGCCTCCAAAAAGTGCATATAAATTAATGATCCAGTTAGAAAATGCCTTAAGGGCTAGTACCGATACCATCGTGGTTAAAAGAGCTCCATTTGGATGGACAAAAGAATTAGGGATCAAGATAAAGGGGCATCCATTATCGGAAAATTCAAGACATATTGTTAAAAAAAATCCTGAGAGACAGATAGAAACCTTGGTTGAAATTTCTACTTCAAAATCAGACATAAATGAAAGCGAAGGATCATTTTCCAGTGCATTAGCTGCTGAGAAGGATCTAAAATCAAATTGGTATGTCCTAACTGTAGATGGGGCCTTGATCCCTTATAATGACTATAAGTTCAAAAAATCCGAAATCAATTTGGAGAATTTGTTCAAATATGAAATACTTCGAAAAAGAACTGTGGAAGATCAACCCCCTCACGTAAAATTGATGCGAAAATTGGGTATAGCTGATTATGAGCCTGCCTCTGATTCTGGAAACATGAGATTTTATCCAAAAGGCCGGTTGCTAAAATCGTTACTGGAACAGTTCGTGACCAAAAAAGTCTCACAATACGGGGGATTGGAAGTAGAAACACCAATAATGTATGATTTGCACCATCCGTCGATGGAGAGTTACTTCAATCGCTTTCCAGCAAGACAGTACAATATTAAATCAGATCAGAAAGATTTGTTTTTGAGATTTGCCGCCTGTTTTGGCCAATTCCTAATGGCCAAAGACTTTCAAATATCATATAAGAATTTACCACTCAAACTGTACGAACTAACCAGATATAGTTTCAGGAGAGAAAAGAGCGGTGAACTAGTTGGATTAAGACGGTTGCGTGCATTTAGTATGCCTGATTGTCATGCATTTTG
>JBBRRF010000074.1:0-7165 GCA_038200885.1 Candidatus Nitrosocosmicus sp. | reverse complement strand
AATTGGTCATTGTTGGATGTTCTAGATAACCAAATTCATTAGTCATTGATATTATAATTCATCCTGGCCCAGATTCTTTAGCATCGAGCAAAATAACCTGTCTCTTTGTTTATTTAGTCAGCAGGAAATTGTATCATGATAGATGGAAAAAGGTAATTCATCATGATGATCCTACATAATTAACAAAAGATCAAGGTATCTAAGCGAACATGATTAGTTTACATGAAAGTATGCCCATTCTTTACACGGCTGTTAACGCATGCAGGCGATGGCAGAAGTTAGGCAAAGATGTATGGTGAGCAGAAGGACAGAATGAAAACAAACATGTATTTTTTAGTATGCTAACACTACAATATGACAAATCAAAAAGATCATGATGTGATGAAAGTTAAAGAAGGTAACAAACCTTTTGATTTTGAATATCAGGACTCTAAGGGCAATGAATTCAAGCTGTCAAATCTGTTAGAACAAAAAAAGATAGTTATCTACTTTTATCCAAAAGATTTTACACCTGGTTGTACCATAGAGGCGGAGGAATTTAGTAGAGACTACGCTCTATTTGAACAAAAAGGGATCGAAATAATTGGAATTAGTCCGGATTCTAATGAGTCTCATACAAAATTCAGAGAGAAGATGAATATCCCATATATGCTTGCATCTGATCCCAACAATGAAATTTCGAAGGGTTATGGGGTCTACGGGCTCAAAAAATTTATGGGTAAGGAATACTATGGAGTTACGAGGTCCACATTTTTAGTTAATCAAAGTGGAAGAATTGCCAAAATATATTCAAGTGTCAAACCAACAGGTCACAGCAAAGAAGTCCTTGAATTTTTTAAAGATGAATGACACGCTTACTCAACTGCTGAATCTGCCATATTATAACCATAAATTGACAACAGGATCTTATTAATTTGGATTTCAGTAGCATCAAATTTGATGAAATAATCCATTTTGAGATTTATTATATTCATATTTTTCTTATTGAGAATGTAATTGACGTTGTTGTCTTTATCTCTTTCACGGTATTCATGCGTTAATTCAGAAACCTCTAACAGTATAGCATTGCCGTGTTTATTCAAGTCAGCCAAGACTTTGGAGTTTATTTTAGGTTGAAGTAGCACATCGACCATTTTATTTATGAACATAGTAATAAGCAACCGCATCTTTTGAAATTTTAACTTGAAAACATCATGATCAGGTAAGGAGGGAATGTATTTACATATAAGAAACTGATATTCATCTAGATTCTTGGTTATAGCAAAAGAAATACCTATCCCGTCTATTTTGCCTTTTAACGCATTAACATTCTTGCAATTAAGCAATACTTTTCCTGTTTGATCCTTCAGCAACAGATTGTTAGATGAAATACCATCAGAAGCCAAAAATTTCTTACATGATGCAGAGGAAATAACAGACTTTGAAATAAACGAGTGTAGGGATTCAGTCAAACTTTCAGTCATATCCAGACAGTACTTTATACTATATAGTAATTCTGATATGCTTTTTATCAAAAGATCGAGTAGATCAGCTAGCGTTTTTTTAGAACAGTGGTATTATTTGTGAAAAGAAGTTTTGCTAATGACTAAATAGAAACCAGTAGTAAATGACTTTTTCGCCATTTTTAATTTCAGTATTTCGTAAAAAGTGTATAAAACGATTTATATGTTTCATCAATTTCTCGTACAGTATTATTTGGGATCTAACATAAATTTGATTTGCGATTGCCGCTGTCATAAAAAATACGGCGATAAATCAATTTGTCAAAAGTGTATCGAGAGGCACAAAGGTTCCCCTTACTATAATATAATTAAAAAGTTCAACTAAATCGACTTTTATATGCGTTACCCTTATTTCTTATCCTCATAAACTCTAAAATTCAGTTTAATTCATGAATTGCCATGACAAAATCATTGTGAGTATCGTATTACTGTAGGAGAAGTGAAAATAAGTATTACTTTAAAAATAATAAGAACAAAATATTTAACTAACTTGGCTCAAAACAGAGAATATTATGGTAGTAGACAATAAGGCAACAGTTTCATATATTAGGGTTTTAAAGGAAGACCTGGCAATTTTTCATGTTAAACCAAACGAGGGCCAAGTCCCAGACTTTAAACCGGGTCAGTTTGTTACCTTGGGTTTGAACGTTCCTAATGAAGGTAAGATAATAAGGAGGGCATATTCGATTGCTTCACCTCCCGAACAAAAAAAACACTTTGAGCTTGTGGTACGATGGGTCAAGAAACCACTGCCCGGAAGGCTTACAACTCAATTATTTGATAAAAGGGAAGGTGATGAAATTAATTGGGTAAAGCCTACGGGTATTTTTACAATTAATGAAAAAATGCCTGATGGCAGTCCAGATAATAGAAGATTAGTCTTGATTGGAGGTGGAACAGGTTTAGCCCCCTTTATATCATACTCGTTACACTTAAAATCAAAGGGGACTAAAAGGCAAATCGTAGTGCTTCACGGTGCAAGCTATGTCGATGAGCTGAGTTATAGAGAAATATTAACCGAGCTGGAGGCAGAAAGTTTGGAAAAGGGAAGTAGCGAATGGAACTTTAGATATCGAGCAAGTATCAGCAGACCCCAGGAATGGTTCAATAGATCATGGAATGGACATAAGGGGAGAGTAGAAACCTTTCTACGTCCAAAGCCAGGCAAGGATAAATCACCATTGGAAGAACTTGTGGGTGATAAAATTACACCGCAAAATACATCATTTTATGTGTGCGGATGGCAGGGCACTGTAGATGGAGTTTTAGATTCTCTAGTACCAAAGGGTTTTGTAACTGAAAGGAACAAGAGAAAGGACGGCACATTTGACGTTAAATTCGAATCGTACGGATAAATCTTTTTTATAAAGTTTATTTAACCTACTTTCAAATAGTTAATTTAAATGAAATTTGAATTTGAAGAATTCGAAACCATCGAAGATGTTCTGATCTATTTGGTTTCTGTGGCCCCCTATATGAAACAAATCCTACCCATTAGTTCTTACAAGGGATATGTTTTTTCAATGGTCCCAATTACCCCATTATCAGGAGAAACATTACTCATGATTTATACAAAGGGGAATCTTGAGCATGGAATGTACGAATTTGATATCTCGGTAAAAAAACACAAACTAGTCAATGTCATGGAAAGAGCTGATAAGAATTATTTCATTGTCATTACACCAAAGAGAGACACCATTGCTGATGTAGCATTAAGTCAAATTAGCTCATCATAATAAATTTTTGCCTCTCTTCGGTTTTTAATTCTAGGAATAACTACTAATATTTTTCATTCACACCCAAGCTGTAAACCGGAAATAAAATTAGTGTTAGAATAAACTCGTATTTTTCTATAATTTTGGAGGCATTGGAGCGGTTACAGAACGCGGTCTCACATACTTTGCAACAATATCTTCTGCAGGTTTACCTTCAAATAACCCTTTAGACAGGCCACGTAAATATCTCATGATGGCCCATGTCCCAAATTTTATTAACATTGCCATAAATACCTTCATCGCCGGCCCGTAAGATTTGTTACGAATAATTATAGGTATAATATCACTTATAACCCTTAGATTATGTTGCCAACATGTCCAGAAGAGCGCAAATTGTGATTCATTCAAATTTCCAAAGTGCATTGAATTTTTCTCAGAGAAATCCTGATATAACAAGGGGGCGACTAATCCCCTCATATTCATTTGTCTGAAATCCTGGATCAAATCAATAGTATATTGGGTCTCATCAGGTGTTTCATCAGGCCATCCAATTATTAATGTTAATGCTGGAAACCAATGATTTTGATTTAGTATTTTGCATCCCTCTCTCACAACTGATCCCCATTCTTCTGGTTGGAAAGGCCTAGTTTTTACTCCAAGATGTTTTTTTACCATCCGTGGGGCGACAGTTTCAACTCCTAGGTTGGTGGCAAGCCAGCGACCATTGTTTTCCATATCATTTACCTGCGAAATATTTTTTATCAAATCAGGAGATGAAGCAACGGCGGACAAAGTCATGTGAGTAGTACCTACGAAATTAGCTCCTATCGATTTTAAGCCCTTCCAGACGCCTAAAATTGCTTCTTGATTTGGTATAAAGTCTTTGTTATCACAGCCATAAAGTAGCATTTCATCGGACTGTAGCCAGATAGAATCGAAACCATACTTTATGTTTATTTTAGCTTCTTCCTGCAGTCTCTCTAATGGAATATCTTTCTTAGATCTTTTATTGACGTCACAAAAATCACAACCCCGTCCGCAACCTCTCATGGCTTCAATTAATGAGTTGATTGTTGGACCGCGTATAACAGGAATATTTTCTATATTGCGTACAAATGTATGAAGAAGTTCAGGTGCATCCCCAGCTTCCAAGTCATGAAACAAATCCAATGCTAACTCATCTGCCTCACCTATCACCACGGTATCAATTCCGTGAATCTTCATCCTTTCAGGTTTGGCTAATTCCCAAGACCCATTACCCCCAACGACAACTTTAAAATCATATTTCTTTTTTAATTGAATGATCGAAGCACACATTTTTTTAAATTTCATTGCCACATAAGATAATTTTTCAGGTGACATTGTGGTGGTAACTGGAGCCATACCCAGCGGGTCCATGACATTTATTCCTACAACTTTAGTTTGTGGTCCAATACATTTTTCTAACATTTCTGGATGTGCTAGAAATACCTCACTTTTATCGTACTCTCGAATCAATGCACTTTCAATACGACGCAAACCACATTGGGCGACTTTTATTTCTCCAGTATTCTTATCAGTTTCAACACTTGGGCAAAAGAGTTTATCAAAAACAAATTCAGGAACAAGTTCATATGGGCCACATGCTATGAACCCATAAAGAAAATTACCTCTATAGTTGGTCATCAAACTACGATCGGCAGTTAGCACAATTCTTTTTCCAGCAACCATTTTTTAATCTATATCCGCTTCTATTAATAAAACGTAGGTATAAAATTATTTTCATAGCATTTAGAGTATGCAGGGTAGGACTGTAACTTTCTAAATATGTGTACTAATAAAGGCCCCTTCTTCTACCTTTTAGTATTATGGATTTCAGTTGACGGTGGTCCAGAAGTGAAAGCGCATCCTGATAAGTTGTCCATTTGAATCCTTCGTGTTCATTAGATATGGTGACTTCTCTAACTGGAGTAGTTGCAAAATAAAATTTTACTTCCTTCTCTGATCGAATTCCATCAGCTCTAAAGTATTTGTACTGAATCTTGCCTATGTATTGGTGTATATCTAAATCAACTATTCCAGTTTCTTCCTGTACCTCTCGCTGTAATGTCTGAATTTCATTTTCCCCTCTTTCCTTATGGCCTTGAGGAAATCCCCAAAATCCACGTTTATTTCTCAAGAGTAGAAAGTCTGAATGATCTCTATTAAATTCAACAGATTGATACCTTATTATTGCACCCACTGATAGCTCTATCGTCACTCTTCTCTATCCCAATTACGTAGATTGTAAAGTAATAAATATAATACTGTTTCTATGGATTTTGTTCTACTTACAAAAAATAATTGGATGTCTGTCGGAGAGAAGCGTATCACAACACTGGTAAGGATTAATGAAAAATCAAATATCATATTATCTCCATAAGCATAAAAACTTGAGAACTTTGTTCCGTCACCAGGTTTAGTTTTACAAGAATAAAGTATAGAAAAGTCGTTTGCAGAATTCAAATACACTGCAACATGGCCAAATTGGCAGAAAATATAGTACCCTTACAGTATATTCTATCCCTGCTCTATACAGATTCATATCAGAATTAACAATTCACGAGACTTCCTACCTGCCTATCAGAGACCAACATCATAAAATTCGTTAATGGTTCCATATCTTCCTGTTGAATGAGGTTTATGGCCTTTATCTATCCGTGCTCATCAATATCTACCAAAATAAAACATTCATATTCGACCAAGCGATGTATTATACGCTTTTTAAAAACCCTGATTATCTCAGGTTAGTTCGGCACTTTTTCGACTTCAATACCATCCATGAAGTCTACAGTGTTTCTAAAAGTAATACAATTTCTTTGGAGTGTTAGAGATCTATGAAATGAATCATAGGATGAAAAAGCATCCGATTTAATTAAGCAGTGATGAACTACTGATCTTGTTTGATATATGCTTGACATCCATGATATAACTATGGAGCACAGTCATGTAGTACTGCGCCCGCCCATATCTGATGATTTGAATGGCTTATGTAGTGCAGCTGCTGACGGAGAAATTTGGAAAAACCCATTCACATCATTCCCGAGCATTGAAGAAATGTATATTTATTTGCAGAATATGATAAAACATGATAATACCAGTTTACCTTTCATCATAGTAGACAAGCATTTGAAAATCATAGTTGGGACAACCAGATTTTTTAATATTGATCACCAAAATTATAGGGTAGAAATAGGTCACACCTGGATAGCAAAATCTTATCGCAGGTCTCCCGTAAATACTGAGGCTAAGTTTTTGATGTTACAATATGCGTTTGAAAAGCTAAACTGCATAGCAGTAGAGATAAGAACCGATGTACTAAATCAAGTATCAAGAAAAGCAATCGAAAGAATTGGTGGAAAGAAGGATGGGATTTTGCGAAATCACAAAATAATGAGAAATGGGAGGATAAGAGATACGGCTTGTTATAGTATTATTAAAGAAGAATGGCTTGAAGTAAAGGAGAATTTGTTAGATAAACTGAGAAACCAAGATAGGAATGATTCCATTTGAATCAGAATATCATCCTATTTGAGATCTAGAAGATTTCTCAGGTTTAAAAGATTAAATTAGTATTATCTTCTGACATATTTAATTTATGTAATAATAATTCTTATTCATTAAGGATATGATTCGTATCCTTTATAGCCGTATTCCATCATATTTTCAGATTGATAGTCAAAAAAAAATCAAAGGCTTCAATCAGAAGATAAGATATTCCTAGGGACGATATTTTGACGGCCTTAAAAACTCAGTTACTAATATTAACAACAATTACAGTTAATCTTTTTAAGTATAAGAATGAATCCAGGTATTGATATTAGATCTCTTGTGTAATTAGCCAAAACAGCTATATTTCCTTCACTCTCATACAAACCTGTACTTTCTTTGCTATCCTATGATAGGTTATCCAAGAAACCATTGCTTTTT
>JBBRRF010000073.1:0-7176 GCA_038200885.1 Candidatus Nitrosocosmicus sp. | reverse complement strand
TCTACAAACCCTTTCAAACGATATAGTGGTAATAGTCAAATGATGTGCAGAATGGATGTGTGATTATCCCAGCTATAAACATTTGGAGAAAGTATGAAGGACTGTAAATGATGGTTCAGGTAATTATCTTAATTGGTATAGGCGATTTAGAGAATCCTTAGAACCTGAACCAATCTTGTTAGTAGAACACGGATCGATTGTTAATGACGGTCTAAAGAAAGCTAAGATGGATAGGGCAGAGTTTGATGCCGAAATGAGATTAAATGGTTTAGAAGATTCAAGTGAAATCAAGTATGCCCGTTTAGAATCTAACGGTAAGATAAGCTTTATAATGAAAAAGAAAATGACATCAGACGGAAATGAAGACGACTAATAAGGATAGTATTCGATTTGTTCTCCAGCTAAAAACATCCCCATAGTTGATGTATAGCTGAAGTAACAATAGTAGATCTTCACAGTAGTACTATTTTTGGGAAGAAGATATTAGTTCATAAAATTGCAACTATTCCTCAAAATATGCATTTTTTAATAAAAATGTTAAGTGCAACCTGATGTAATGTTTTTTAGACATAGTAATAGCTAAACAAGAGAACAGTAAATGCATCAAGCCATTAGAATTATCGCAGAGAAACGTACACTATTTGGATTAAATTAATAGAGTTAGCTGATTTTCCAGGATAATTATATTTACCAAGTTGTTTAATTTATATGATTCATTCCCATTTTTAGATTATTGAACAGCAATGACGACATAAAATACGTTGTAGTAGTGAGAAAAGATCTAGGAATGGGTGTCGGGAAAATTGCTGGCCAAGTAGGACATGCATGTAGTTCTGTAGTGTGGCAAAACCCGGACCACGTTGCTAATTGGTTTAATTACGGTGGTCAAAAAAAAGCGGTATTAAAGATCCAATCGGAAAAAGAACTAATAGATATAATAAAAAAGGCCCAAGCATACGGTATCATAACTACAGTGATCAGAGATGCTGGAAAAACCCAGATAGAACCTAATACCATGACATGTTGCGGGTTTGGCCCAGATTATTCAACAAAATTGGATAAATTGACTGGGCATTTAAAGTTACTATAATGCTAACATAGTTGGTAACTCGAAAATGTATTTGGTTCTCTATTTAAAAAAAATCCTTTGGTGCAAATTCCACGAACCAGCAAAAATCTTTCATCGTCGAGATACAAAAATTGATATCTTAGAGGAAATACAAATCTAACAAAAATACACCTGGAAGGGATGAAGAATTACTCTTGACGTTGCAAAGTCTAACTTTTTTGTGTAATATCAAAGAATTTGATGATAATGGCACGGTTTGAAAAATGCCCGTAACGAATTCTAATTACACTTTTTATTACTTAGGTTTATCGGTTCTATTTTCTACGACACTAGGTTTATTATTTCCAAGCATCGGAATTCTGGTGGAACCGTATTTGTTGTTGTGGCTTGGGTTTCTACTTTTGTTTAATCTAATCAATATGAATCTGTCAGAACTTTATGTAGTGTTTTCCCATCCGAAAAAGCTGATAATACTTACAATAGCGAAACTGGTGTTAATTCCAGTCGGTTTATATGCATTAATGAACCTGTTTTCGCTTACCGTTGTTCCTATAAGTGCAAATTTAATGTTGTCGGTGTTTTTGTTATCGGGCATATCTACAGGGCTTGGATCACCCTTTGTTGTAAACTTTGTTGGGGGTAGATTACCAATAGTGGTAGGACTAATAATAGTAACTTCATTATCTGTCCCATTTATGTTACCTATTTTAATATTTCTTTTTTTTAGTAGCAACTTTGCAATTCCTATTTTCGATATGATAGTGCTTCTATTGGTAGTATTAATGCTACCTTTGATAGCCAGTCAGCTTTTAAAAAAAATTTCCCCCAAACTTACGGATCTGATAAATAAACAATCACTAAACCTCTCACTTGTTTTCATTTTTCTAATCAATTTGGGGGTTTTTGCCAAATATTCTTATCTCTTTTTTTCCAATCCCCTCGTAACTGTAGAAAATATCATTTTAGCGTTTATATTATTTGGTTATTATGGACTGACAGGTTATGGCATCTCCAGGCTAATGGGCCTATCAAAGGATGATAGAATATCAGCAATGATTTCAATGATATATATTAACAATATTTTGATAGTGGTGTTTGCTCAACAATTCTTTGGAACTGAGATCGCTGTGTTAGCTGCATTTTTCAATATTCCTTATTACGTGGGGATTCTGCTACTTAAAAAAACTTTCAAGGCAAAATAAATTCTTGCTATTACCTTTTTTATTTCAGTGTTTCTAGGAGCAAAAGGTTACAATGTGATTCATGTTTTATCGCAGAGTTAAACCCCAGGTATCAAAACTACATTCAAATTATGCCTTTTTCATTGAATAGATTTCAAGAAATTATGGTTATTGATCATCTTAACCTGTTACTAGCCATTAAGCCAAAGTATCTTTGATCATGATGGTGAAGACCAATACTTTACCGTTACTTTCTGTAATGTACTGCATATGAATTTTGTATTTTTGAATTCAAATCCTTATTAAATTGATTGCTAATTAGGCTGCCATATACTACCAAGTCTCTTGCAAAACTTTCAAGTCTACCGTGCAACTGAGTATTTATGATCTCGCGGTCTGTATTAAAATCCTGATTTGAGTTTATAGATATCCCATATGGTAAACTCCAACCATAGCATTGCCTTATAGCTGTTCTCATTTGATCCATTACAGTCAAGCCCTTTTCATGCGAAGAGCAAAGGTACCCAAATGTTTTTCCGGCAAATTCAGCCCAAAAGTAATCTAAAAAGTTTTTCAGCGATCCTGCCATTGAACCATGGTAGTCTGGTGTTGCAAGGATCATAGCGTCAGCCCAGTTAACCAATTCAACTACATGTTTGATGCCACTTGATTTTTCATTGTATTCTGCAGCATACATGGGTAAAGGATTTGAATAGAGATTCAATAGTCTGATTTCTCCGCCATTTTTGTTTACTTTGTTTAATATGATCTTCAAAGTTTCCGTACTAAAAGAATCTCGTCTCATGCTAGATCCAACACCTAGAACCTTTAAGGCCATCTGTAGTAATTACCACCTGGGGTGATTTGAAAAGTATAATTCGTTTTGTTCACATATAATATTCGTTATAGTAATTTATAAATATAATAGTTTACAAATTATATAAATTAGAACATACAGACGCTAAATGGATAACTAGAACAAAATACTAAAGGAAATCATTCTTTTCTTTAATCAAGAACTTACAAATTGAATCTCCTTTGGCTGCTCTATGAGTAACTTCTACTTTAGCATCCAGTACATGTTCAAATAATTCTGTTTCAATGGAGCAAGCCTCCCAATGTTTTTCTGCTATCATTATTATCGGACAATTATATTCTAAAAGAGTATGAGAATTGCGTTTTCTGTCTTTTTTGGTTTCAGCAATATAGCCTTCTTCATCCCTAATTCTTGCTAGCTCTTTTACTTTTTCATTAAATCTCATATCCTTCATACGAATACTATATTTTTCAAATAGCTCCTTTTGACGTTCCCGCAATACCGACTCTACTGCATCCTTCCCCATTTTTTTTTCAAGGTAGTCCAAAGCATGTGTTGCTATTTCACCGTAAGATTTTGGAAATGCAGTTTTACCAGTACTCGTTAGTGAGTATTGCATAGTAGGTCTCCCCACACCTTTTCGAATTTCCATACTTTCAACCAAACCTCTATCTTGTAAATCACTCAAATGCTTGTGTACAGCCATTCTAGAAATCTTCATAACTTTTGACAAGTCCATTAAACCTGTATGTCTCATGACTTTCAGAAAATACAATATTTTTCTTTTTGGATCAGATTGTGAAAAGGTTTCAGATTTCATTTCATTATACTTCCTCATTAAAATCCATTTAAGGTAATTAAATAGAGCACTACTAATTAATATACAATTTGGTTTATTAATTAAATTGAGGTTTTATTTTGTAAACTATTTTATCAACAAAATGAAGACTAATTTACAATTAAAGGTCTTTTATTAAACCTAGAACCGAGAAAAAAATGCGAACCATTCAACCTTGGCTCAAAATTAGGCCTTTACTGCCAAATAAATGTAAAGTACCAAAGTTTAAAAATGGTTCAAAATAATAAATTATAGGTTGATTATAACAAAACCTCACCTGGCAATAGTAGGTTTGACAATCATAACGATTATTCTAATATATTACTATTACTACGAGATAGTTGTAGTGAGAGAGAAGCAACCAGAGCCCCAGGAAATAATCACTCCTGAGGGCAAAGATATTTTTGGAGTTGACGAGATTTATCCCACAGCAAAAGATGGAAGAGAGTGGTTTATTAATATGCAAGATCCTCTAAATGACGAAGATTTCTCAATTACATCCAACGTTCCCATAGTCAAGAATTCTGAAGATGGCTTAGCCTGGTCAATCAATGATACTCAGATAAGGATGAATGTAAATACTCCAGCTAATGCACAGCCATGGAAAAATATTGAGATGACCGGCTATGTCAAGATAAAGTCAGTTTATGATACCAATCAAGAAGGTGAAGGAGGAACCGATAGTAGGGATTCGGAGTCTCTTACTCCTGATTTTACATGGCGTGCACGGGGAGGATCGCATAATAGTCAAAATCCTTGTGAAGGAACCGCATTAAATGGAGGGATTGACGTGGTAAACATGGAAGCGGCTTGGAAGAAGGAAATTTGGCATACCGGCGGATACACCGATTCTAGAGGTTCCGCTAAGGCAACTGAAAGTCCTCTATTAGATAGATGGATCGGGTGGAAGATAACAATATACAACCAGGATAATGATAGTAGTGTCAAAATGGAATCATTTATTGATGATAATAATGATAATGTATGGAAAAAGGTTAACGAGATCACCGATGAGGGTGGCTGGTTTGCCAATAGTTCAGATAAAGAATTTAACAGTGCAGATTGCAATAAGCCCAAGGACTACATTATAACTAATTCTGGACCCATAGCTAGTTTTAGAGCAGACAACATAGCTTTTGATTTTAAGAATCTTAGTATCAGAGAAATTCAACCTGTCTAAAATGATCTAAAACTAACGTTTTTTTTAAAGGCCCATAGGAAAGTATGGCACTAGTTTTGGGTAATTGGTAGTCCTTCTTTACAGATTACATATATTGATTGAGAACGAGATATTTTTGATGTGTTGCTTTGGGTTATTCTTCCCCTCGTACTCCAACTTTCTGGCCAACAAGATAAGACTCGTTTGATATCACTGTAGAAAATACCAACTTAAAGCACTGTGACGACTAATATTTTCTATTTGATTTTCAACGGATAAATCACGCTTATTGTTAGTATTGGCTAGTAGATCAGAACCTAAACATTGAAAACTTAACCAAGGTTAACATTTATTAACCTAGTTAAGTAATATAGATTATGCAAAATTTCAGGCAGTTAGCATTGCCCCTTTTTTCAATTGTATTAGTTTTTACGGTAGGTTTGATAATGTCTACCTACCTACTTAACCCATTAAATCCATCTTTTGATACCCATGCTCAAAACTCGACTGACAATAGAAAAATGATTGGAAGTCATACTCCAGGCTATCCTGTGCTTCGATCAACTGGAGATATACTAGATCCTATTTCTATTCCCGGCAACTCAAAAAATGCAGTGATAGATCCGAATCAATATTTACGTGAGTTCAATTATGGACATGTTTCAAAATATTCAAATGGAACCACCCTAAGAGAATACACACTAGTTGCTTCGGATTCAGAAATTAAAGAAGTGTCACCCGGAGTTTTTTACAATGTATGGACGTACAATGGAACTATACCTGGCCCGACAATTCGAGCTACAGAAGGTGATAAGATGAAGATCAATTTCATAAATAACGGTTCAAAACCTCATTCAATACACACCCACGGAATTCATCCAGCAGAGATGGATGGAGTTTTTGACATGATCGGTCCAAAGGGCAAGTTCACGTATGAATTTACGGCTGAACCATATGGTGTTTATCCTTACCATTGTCACATGACGCCTCTAGAAGAACACATAGCACATGGACTTTATGGTGTGATGATTATTGATCCAAAGACTCCAAGACCACAAGCAGATGAAATGGTCATGGTTATGAATGGTTATGATACTGACTTTGACACGGAAAATAACTTTTACACTGTAAATGGAATTCCATATTTCTATATGCACACTCCGATAGAGATCAATAAGAATGAGCTAACAAGAATTTATCTCGTCAATATGTTAGAGTTTGATCCAATAAACAACTTTCATTTGCACGCTAACATGTTCAACTATTATCCAAGTGGAACCAGTCAAACGCCTATTGAGCTAAATGACATCGTAACCATGAGTCAAGCAGATAGAGGTATTTTAGAATTCAAGTATAAATATCCAGGAAACTACATGTTCCACGCTCATAAAACAGAATTCGCAGAAAAGGGCTGGATGGGAGTGTTTAAGGTGGTAGAAAACAGCCAAGACGATAAAAATAAGGTTGATCTGAGTAGCAAAGGTACAGAAAACCCAAATAAGGTATCTGTTTCCAAGAATCAATCCTATTTCGTAGCAGATTCTAGTCAGAATGGCAGAAAGAATATTGATCTAGAAAATAATAAAATGGTATACAATCACTCATCCTATAAGGTCAGTAACAACTCACTTCATAACAGTCAACAACACACAAACAATTCAAAAGATATAGTTTATTCCTATCAGTACGGTGCAAACTCAAGCCAAGGAGCAACTAGATAATGAATGATAAGAAATTGGAAAAAGCAGCAAAGGATAAAGAATTAGGTATGAATGAGAAAAACAAAACATCCACCAGCACTTTTGACAATATTAATGGACAAGGCCAAAAGAAACCAGATGTCGGAGATACAGAAGAGCTAACCACTATTGGTATTAATGCAGATAATACAAATAAAAAAGCGATCAAAGGAAAAAGAAGAAAAATTGCTTCATTAATTCTAGCCGTTACACCACTGATCATCCTGGCAGGTATGATTTATTTTCTTACTAGTCCATATGGCCAGAACTTGATAAACATGGGTGTTCCCCTACCAGAGGTAACTATAGAAAAAGTAGAGTTTCATCAGAATCAAGTGGTAGCTTTTATCCGCAATACGGGTCCCGAGCAAGT
>JBBRRF010000072.1:0-7206 GCA_038200885.1 Candidatus Nitrosocosmicus sp. | reverse complement strand
TGAAGTCATTAATAAGAGAAATCAGCTTAATAACCCTAAGAATGGCAACACGAGAATAAGAAATAATACTGAAGGGGTTAGATTCATTGAAACATTTCATAACGGCAGTTGGAGATATTCGCGTACATATTAGATAACTAAATTTAAACTAAATATAAGATCTCTTGTCAATGGATTTGCGACAATAGTAAGCAAATCCATTCCCGCTGAAAAACCTTTAAAGTTCATCGAAATCATGTATATTATTCGTTTATTTCAAAGGACGTTAAATGCAAAGTCAATTCATTACTCTGATTAATAATCATAAATATACATAATGGCAACTGAGTGCTCTAGTCCACCTGTATGAAAATAATATGTAGAAATATCAAAAGATTGTATAGAAGCTCTGTTTTTGTTGAAATGCATAATTTTCAGCATGAGTAAATCATCTAAATCATAACAAGAAAAAATATCCTTAATCGTTGAATACCCTGTGTATAGATATCATCAAGTTTTTGTGCTCCCTACAAGTTTTGGAGACACCCGGTATTCTGCCATGAAGGACATAAATTCCGATTTATCTTTTGAATCAACTAAATAGATATTTTTCCCTTCAATAAGTAAAGTATAATTTTTAAGGAGTATGAAAAACGATATTAAAATCTCTATTAAAGTAATATAAACATAAATATTTGGAAGTTTATGCTTGAATAGTAACTGATCTTGTCAGATTACCATTTTGATTTTGACTATCGATTTTCCAGAATTATGTAAGGATAATAACAAGTTTGACGTATTGAGAACGTCGAGGATGAAGGAATAAAGATGCCAATGCTTATGTTAAAATGTAAAACTTGTGGTATTATTTTTAGTGGAGTATATACAGACAACATGAATGAATTTAGAAATGAGTCTGAGAAGAATCCAAATTCAACATTTAAATGTTCTAAAGGGCATTTAAATAATTATGTGCTTGAGGATTATGTGGATCTGTCATAAATTTAAAATATTTAACTGATCTATCTTAATGATGTTTTTTTGTCTCACCCAAAATATCGAATAACAAGGAAAGATGACCAGTACTAAAATATTGTGTTAACAATCTTAAACTAACAATAACTATAGTTACACCAATTCCAATTTGTACGATGAACCTCATTTTTTATTCCATTTAAAGATTATACATATGCTAGTTAAGGCCGCAAAATTCTGATGTCAAAAACAAGTTCAAATATCCATCCAGCAATATATGACATTCAACAACACTATTCGATCGTCTAGCAATTGTGAAATCATTGTCACAAATTACCATAGGTAAAATTGACTTTGCTAATTCTATTTCAGCTATTTGTTTTATTTCTCAAAATACTACTAATTAATCCAAAACATCTTTTTTCAGAACATGTACCTAATCGTAGAAATATTATGAAGAACAGTATTGATGTTTCCCAGTGCCAATAAATACATCTATACTTTTTAGGTCTTAATCACTGGATTTTGCTTTATATTTTTTATTATTTAATGCTAGCTCATTCACTAATTCATCTACTTGTGCATCAGTATGAGAGACATCGAGTCCTCTTTGTTTGATTTCATTTATTACATCTCCAATAACAATATTATCTATTTGGATATAACGTTCTAAGATCCTTAAAACCAAGAATGTAGGATGAGGTGCATTCTTAAACAATGGGGAAAATTTACTATAATGATAGTGAAGTGCATCTATTTCGGCGATAGATAGATTATCACATTGTGATACATCAGATACCTTTTTCTTTGCTTTTTTTAAAATTTCTATTTTAGCTGATGGTTTTTCTTGTTTATCTTGTTTAACTTGTTTATTCGGCATTTTATTATTGACGCTCGATATTATAAGTTATTTTCTTCATTTTATTATTTTCTTAAAGCATCTATTGAATATAAGTTTGTTTTTTACTTGGTTTAAAATTTTAATCCTTAATTCATTTGCATATTACATTAATGCAGTTATTGGAAATATATAGTCGTCAAATCTACTTGTAGTATTTTCTAAAATTTATTAAATTCACGATTAGAGAAAAAAAATCTAGGGCAATTCTCCTAAATCATTTTTCAAAATTTCGGAGGAGCGAATAGACACATACTAACCCTAACGAAATATCCGTCGTATTTATAAGAATTGAAATTGATAATAAATGTCCCTTTATAATGGCCGGACTATTATTTCTTATGTATTGATGGCTGCCAGTAGTGTATTCCTTCAAACAGATGTTTTCAAAATAAGTTCATCTTTATTTACCAGGTTCTTTTCGGCTATTGCCTTACGTAGATAAGCCAAAGACATCATTATACCACTAAAATTTCCTGTGCCTTACATAGGTTAGATGTATACTTTGTTCCTACTAAGTATATCAAGATGGATTCCGCACTTGATGCCTTGCAATCGTTCATATATATTGAAATATAGTATTTTTTGGGCCATTACATACGATAGATCACTAACATATAAGGATCGATAAGCCTTTCATTGCTGAAATTAGTCCAATTTACTATCCAGAAATTTAAGTTTAGTAACAAGTCAAATCTATTTCATTTCATTCCATAAGATATTCTAATATCGTAGATAAATTGAAATTTTCTTAATCCTATTCTATCATGCCAGAATATTGATGGTTCAAAAATCCAAACGATGACCTTGATGTCGGAAATAGATTTTGTAATCAAACTATGTAATGCATATATAATACGCGCTATCATAAAGAAAACAAAATTAGTGGGTATGGAGGATAAAATGTCTTTAACCTAGTCATTGATATGAGAAAAATAGGATCATATAGCAAAAAGGGGCTCTGTTCATTTAACGAAATCTTATAGCTTGAAGATGCTTTATCTCCTTTATGATTACCAGAAACAAAACACCTTCAAAGTACGTATGCTATGGTCTGTATTTGTACTTTTCAGGTCTAACTCTTAGGAGAGCCTCTGAAAGACTATCTTGTTTTATCAAACGGAATCATGTATCGATTTGGAATTGGATTCAGGCATACCATCATCTAAAGATATCATCCAAAAGAAAGAGAATTTCAGAATATGTTGCTGAAACCATTTTAAAAGTCGGCTCAGAGTACATCTGGCTATGGATTGCTATCGAGCCAGAAAATAAGCAGATTCTCGCACTTTTTGCAAAAATATCTAAAGAGAGAAACATGTTTGTAGCTGAGAGGCTTTTAGCAGGTCTCATAAATAGTCATGGAAAACATCCAGTTTCTACTGATGGTTTTACATGGTACCCAATGGCATGTAGTTTCCTAGGACTTGAACATCATATTCATTCCTTTCTTGCCAAAAAAAGAGAAAAACCTGATTGAAAGAACGATGCAGTATATCAAGGATAGAACTGAAAGTCTTGATGATTACTTTCCATGTAGAATAAAATAATGCAAGTTAAAGCATGTATGAAACTGGTTAAATCTTTTTGTAGATTATCATAATATGGAAATTATCAACCTTAAGTGAACAGAGCCGGCGTACCATATAGAAAGATAAAAAAAGTTGTTTGAAAAAGATTTTGAGGAAAAATGGAATTCGATAAATGTTATCTCTTAGTTCAATACACCGAATGAAAATGATTCTGTTAATTGTTTCTGATAATTGCTGTCGCTTTCTACTCCATAATTGAATGTGACTTGTGCATTAACCTTACCGGCGTTTTCTGCTCTTAATACTTCATATCCTTTCCCTTGTACGGTTGTTGTATCATGAGCTTCAAGCGTTTCTGTAGATATTGCCTGACATGCTATGGCGTGGTATATATTTACATTTTTATCAAATTGTATATCTAAAGGTGAACCTCCGCATTGGTCTCCAGTGTATTTTATTGGGACATCCAAGTTATTTATTACGGTTGCCTGTACTTTAAATTCATCTCCTGGTTTTAGATTTTGTGGATTTGTACCTAATTGTAAAATACTTACTTTATTTTCATTACCGATACATCCTTCATCCTCTCCAGGTGTACAGCATGGTGGTGCATTTGGATTTATTCCACAGTTCTGTGGTATAGGATTGGTAACTATCCCGGTTTGAAGTTTATTAACATCATTTTTTGTGGCTTGTTGTTGCAAGGATTCGTCTCTTAGTAAAGACTTTTTTTGAACATCCCCGGCTTCTGTTTGATTATTTTGAGCAAAAACTGGTTGGAATAAATTAAAAGCAAAATCTCCAGTGTTAATCGAAACAATCATAGAAAAAATCGATGAACATATTACAAAAATAGTTAACAGAGAAGCAGCCTTTCCATATTTTTTGTTGAAATTAGAAATTTTATCCATGTGCTGCTGATGGATTAGTAATTATAAAAAGATTGTCTAAAACTGGCAAGATTAGTGTCATACGATTTGAATAGCCTTGTTATACACAATAACTAATAGCAATGTTAAAGAATAAAATAATCACCAAAACATCAGGATATATTTGACAAATAGTAGAAAGGAAGTAGGAGGATTATTTATATAGCCTCAGGATAATCTGATCTGCGATGTGTTGTTTTAGTCAGATTGAAGATAAAATCTTAAAGGAGCGAAGTCTTGCAGCATGGTCGTAAATATGAGAAACACCCATGATTTCATCTACCTGGGTTCGATTCAAAAAGGATTTTAAACCCCCATTAACCTTAGAAGGATCCCCAACAAAAGAATATTTGAGCCGTTCTCCCACTACATATTTTTCAAGTTGGTCCCATATCTCATCCATATTGTTTACTGGAGGCTGGAGTAGTTCATGATTTCTTCTAATCATTCCCAATGCCATCAGTTGTACAGATGTGAATAGACGATTTGCCTCCTCATCGGTGTCAGCTGCAAATACATTCACAGCAGCCATGATATAGGGTTCTTGTAGAGTCTTAGAAGGCTGGAACCGTTCTCGATATATATTGACAGCAGATTCCAAGTGTGCAGGAGCAAAATGGCTAGCAAAGGCAAATGGTAATCCCCAGGCTGCGGCCAGTTGAGCACTGAATATACTAGAACCCAAAAGCCAGATAGGTATATTCAATCCCTCTCCCGGGGTAGCCCTTACCTCCTTCCCAGTGGTTTGGGGTACTAAATAGTTCACCAATTCCTCTACACTGTTAGGAAAATCTTCTTCTGATTCATCCAGACTACCACGCCTCAAGGCCATAGCAGTAAGCCTATCAGTTCCTGGTGCACGGCCTAAACCTAGCTCAATCCTACCAGGATATAAACTCTCTAGAGTTCCGAATTGCTCGGCTATGATAAGTGGGCTGTGATTTGGAAGCATTATCCCGCCTGAGCCGACTCGAATGGTAGAAGTACCTCCTGCAATAAACCCGATTAACACTGAGGTGGCTGCACTAGCAATACCTTTCATGTTATGATGTTCTGCTAACCAATATCGATTATATCCCCATCGTTCTACATGTTGAGCTAAATCCAAACTATTTCGCATTGACTGACTTGGAGAACCGCCATCATTTACCATTACCAAATCAAGAACTGACATGGATAGATTAATTTTTTTTCTAGGATGCTGCAATGACATAACTATGCTAACTCGATGCGTTTATCTTTCAATCCATTTTTCAAAATTGCATATTGCAAGTTGACTAGTGCATATTCCCTTCTGATTCATTCAGGATTGGCTTTCAAAGATTTTTGGCTATTAGTGCAACCGAAATTATTGACACTACCCATATGGGATAATCCTAATCGGACTTTTTTCTGCTGAATTTGTCTGTTATTCAGTAGATGTAGGTCATACATTTGTATACAATTTCACTAGTTGGATGAATATCATAATATGCCGTATGGTGAAAATCATGTAGGTATTCCTAAAATTCCAGAATATAAATAATGATTCTAAAAACTGTCCATTTTTGATTTTTGATATAGACTTTAGAGTTGACCATGCTCAATAAGGGTATTGTACATTTTAAAGTGAGGAACGGTCCTGGATCATCATCCACTCATTGCGAACTTGAAGCATCAAATATTTTATCTTGTTTTACCTCTACTTTCCCTGTTTTATAGCTGCAATAGTAATTTGCAATACCAGATGAAGTAAGAATTTGAAATTAGGATAGACAGGTTGTTTCTTGTGATAGTAGATATGGTAGCGTCTCAGCTGGGCATGATACTATATGTCAAGATCAAAATAATTTTGTTGTTATTTCTATTTTGAATTGTAGAGTTGTTAATAGTGGAAAAATAGGTAGTGTGAAAGTAGGGCTAAATATGGTGGGGTCACTAAGAACAACAGGTGTTACATTTGATTGTTCAAATGGTTAGGTCAATTGACAGGTTGAGTATCCACAGGATTGGTCATCGCTATTGTTTCCATCTAAATGGGCCAAGTCTCAGACTTTTCTCTTTGAGTTGGCCCCCCTTAATGGTAAATAATGATTCTGCCTCAATCACATAGACCTCAATTGAATTTGGACTTGTCACTTGTGAAATTTCCAATAATTCGGTTTCCACAAAATATTCAATTGCTAAATAGGCTTGTCTATAACACAGATATCTATAGCGTCGTTGTCTCTAGCGCCGGTGACCCTCAAATTACTCTATGGAAACCTCTTCTGGCTCAATGGTTGATCATTCATCCAGCTTTTATAGTAGAGACAATTTTTAAGGATGATTCTTTAACGTTCTTGTTTTATGCTTCAATAGATCTCATCAACATCAGTTTGACGATTCTTGTAGTGCTCTACTTCTGCCATTTTACTGTATTATTTTGAAAGACTCACGTACAGCATGAACAAAAAATTAATGGCAATTGTGCAACATTATTCTACCTTTACCGCCTTACCTTTTGGTTTTACATTTTCTTTTTTATTGAAAACGACTTCTAAAATACCATTAGTATAGTTAGATCTAGCTGAATCGATATCTGCCTCTGTAGGTATTTCGATACTTTTGTGATATTTTCTTTGAGAACCAGTAGTTGTAATTTCCACCATGCCTTCAGTTGCATTTATTTTAATATCTTCTTTTTTTATTCCGGGCATTTCTACTATAACTTTAATTTCCTTTTCGGTAGTATTTAGATCTGCCAGAGGTTCTCTTTCAGCTGTTAATGCTGAGTGAAGTGACTTGATTCTTGTCATATTTAATTTACAACATAGTCTACATTGTTGTATAGACAAAGCTTAATGGAAGTAGGATGCCTCCATCTTGTGAATCGCCCTTCCACTGTTAGCCTTACCATACAGCAGAAGAAAAC
>JBBRRF010000071.1:0-7292 GCA_038200885.1 Candidatus Nitrosocosmicus sp. | reverse complement strand
ACATATTATAACATGTTCTTATATGTTATAATATATAAAAACATTTAAATACAATTTATCACATGTTCATCGATATTATTAAACAGAAGCACATGCTATTGTGAATTATGCCCGTTAAGAGAGGAGGAAGAAGTGTGGTTACGGTAGAGATCTTTGTAGAGAATTATCAAAAGATGAAGGAAAGAGCAATCCAAAAACGCCTAAATATTAAGGAATATGTAAACGATTTTTTGCAAGTATATTTAGAGAAAGAGGAATTCCTGTCAAGGGTTGCACCATCCCTATCGGTTGATTCCTATCAAGGAAATAGAATAACCCTAAAGGACGTCAAAAAAAAAATACTAGTTGATGTGTTCTATGTAAATGGGGAGTTGCAATGTGAATCAGACCAATCGAATAACTGCATTCACACAAAATTCATCTGGATGATTCCTGAAATCTCTAAAATCAAATCAAATGGTCAAAAAATTAAAGAATAGGATTCATACTTAGAATTGGGCAAGATCTGCAGTAATATTATGTTTCTATAGTTCAGAGAGCAAAATTATCGCATTCAAGACCAGATTTTTTGATAAATTCACTATTGCTTATAGTTGCTCTTAGTATGAGGATTGGACTGCTCAACTGAACACTTTTTAGTCCCTTCAAAAATCGTGTTTATGATGCAAAGGGTTTATTTGGCACCATATGGCGTGGGTTTAGGTCACGCCAGCAGGCTTTTGATATTAGCGGAAAATATGAAAAAACCCGGCATCGAATTTCGCTTCTCATCCTTTGGTGAGGCCCGGAATTATATCATGAGTCAAGGATTTGAGTGTGAAAAAGTTCCTCCAGTAGAATTCATGTGGGGGAGGGATGGCGAATTTTCAGTTATAAGTAATATAAATAAAATACCACAGTGGCTAGTCAATTTACCTATTCAAGTAAATAAGGAAATAAGATACATGAAGAAATTCGATCCCCATATTATCATATCTGATTCCAGATTATCCCCCCTTTTAGCTGCAAGAATATTAAACTTACCAAAGATCTTGATAATTAATTAGATTAAACTTCTATTAACTCCCAGACTGCGAGAGTTTAAGGCTGGAAGATTTTTTGAAACGTGTAATGGTGAGCTTATGGGAGGAATTTGGAACATGTCAGACAGAATTCTAATACCAGACTTACCTCCTCCCTACACCATTTCAGAGAGTACCATAAATTCGGTAAAATCGATTAAATCTAAATTAGATTATATTGGATTCATAACCCCCAGGACAGAAATTACTGAAAATAGCCTTTCTAAAGCAAAGGAAGTTCTACAAATTGACAGTACAAAACCACTTATTTTTGTCCACATAAGTGGACCAATGGGAACCAGGATACCAATAATAATGAAGCTCATAGCAGGTTTTAAGAAGGCGCCATCCTTTCAATTTGTATTCTCCGAGGGAAAGTCAAACGGCGAGATTGTCCCCAAAAAAATTTCTAGTAATATGTGGTATTTTGAGTGGTGTCCATACAAAGACGAAATATTTTTTCTTTCTGATGTCATTATTATGCGTGGAGGACACACCGCCATGTCACAAGCCATCCAATATGGAAAGCCAATTATCTCCATTCCTATTGAAAGTCACGGAGAACAATTGGCAAATTCGTCCAAGATCGAGAGACTTGGTATAGGCAAGGCGATTAATTCTAAGACAATGAATCAATCCGTACTTATTGATGTGTTAAACGAATTAATTTGTGATAACTCTTACAAAGACAGGGTATCGAATTTGAAAGAGGTAAGTAACAAACTAGATGGAATCCAGAATATCAAGGATATCGTTCTTTCGTATGTTTAATAAAAATTTCTTAAAATTCAAGTGGCCAATTGAGTTTGCATACTTGTCCTCTACCTTGGCAAAATCCTTTGGTTCACTGTCAACTAAATAATTTCTGATTAGAGTGTTTTTATGTATGTAATAGTTGGTATCAATTAAATTTGTCAGTTTCTTTTCAAATGCTCGTGGAGTAAAACTAAAAAGAAGTGGTGTAAGAAGTATTTTTTTTGATTCGTGGAACAATTTAATGTTTTTCTCTATAAACCAGTTGGGATGAATAAAAGGAACAAATGGAAAGCTTACAAGCAGGGAGTCAAGATTAGAATTCAGCAGAATCTTGATGAAAACTTGTTCATAAATCAATCTTTGAACTTGGCTCCCCCATTCCTTGGAAATATCATCTTCTTTAAATGCTTTATTGGCATGTCGGACCGACGGACGCTGTATATCGTTCATAGAAAATAAATAAAATGTAACAGAATCAATTGGGTAGTTCCTAATTATTTCATCAAATTTTCTTATTTTTTTTATCAGCTGAGGTCGACTACGAAAGAAAAATATTGGTAACGGCATATAACCTGAATCTAAAACCTGCACCAGTGACAGCAGAGAACAATCATCATAAATAGGACATAAAACAATATCCTGTAAGAGATTAAAAGGAGTGCAATCAGAGCCTTTAAACACTAATAAGCTTATGAATGCAATATTGTTCCCAATTAGTATGTACAATATTTTATCGGCCTGAGCATCATCTTGTACATGAGTGAGGTCTATTGCTTTGCTAGATAATTCGGTTTGAATAAAAAACTCAAGATCATGTCTAAAATATATAAAGCCATCATCTTTGGAATCCGTCAATTTTGAAGTTTCTATTTTGATAAGGTATTTTTCACCATTCATTAGTAACTTATTTGCAATTGATAAAACGCTTCTAGATAAAGTAACGTATTCAAGCTTTATGACTGCACCTATGAATATATATAAAAGTCCTGATATTTTCCTCAATAACTCGGTAACCTGAACTAGTTGTGAATCATCGTGTAAGAATATTATTAAGTAGAATCCTTCCGATTTGATAGACTTTGGTTTATATTTATTTAATTTTAACAATCCAATGACTGATTTTTTCAAAATTTTCCTGAATGAAATGGACTTAATTGTAGGCTCCATTACGATGGCATGTTTATTATCGGTGGATAATGGAAATTCCATGTTGCTCATATTGATGTCATGCAAACTTGATCTATCACGATAACGTTCTTCTGTCGGAGCAACAATTAGGAATTTATGAAATCGAGAATATTTTTTTTATCAAGAGCATTGGGAACACGTTGAAGATATTCCTTGAACGATTCTTTTGCAGAAGATTCATTACCAAGGTTTAAGAAAGTGATACCCAGGTTCTTGTAAATTGGTCCGTTTCGTGATGGATTGATATCTATCGCATTTAGATAATGCTGTTTAGATTTTAAATAATTTTTCCTTTTAAGGTAGTAATTCCCTATTCCCCTATGTGCCAAGTAAAATTTTGGATTTATTTCTATAATCTTTTCATAAAGTCCTACACATTTTTCATCATCCTGTTCGTTAAGAATTCCTGCGATCATTAACAACAATTGTGGATTATCTTTCCCTTCATCGTTACTGGCAAGTGTCTTTGTAAGCAATTCTAAAGCTTCTTTGACTTTACCTTGGATTTTTAATCTTTCAGCTTCTAAAGAAATTCGATTAGTTTTTTCGAACATAAAAGAGCTGTTTTTGAGTATATCTTTGGCATCTTCCGGGTATATAATCATGGTTAAAAAATCCTCCTGCGCCCATTCGCTAAAAAATTTTTCTTCTGGAATGGCTCCAAATGAATCAGGTTCAGGAACATAGGTTATTAATCTTTTTTCCTCAGGATCATAACCTGTCACAATAGTAGCAAATTGAATAGTCTCATTTATACCAGGCAAGATAACGATTAGAGGAACCCCTTGACTAAGTCGTTTCTTCAGATCATCTAAAGAGCCTCGATATACTTTGGATAATAAATTGAATTTTTTCTCAATAATTTCCAACCCTTCTATAAAAATCGTGCCTCTATGATTCGTGTATAGGGTAGTTCTCTGCGATATTTCGTCATCCGGCGTTATTTCACCCCAGAATTTTGTTAATACATTTATTACAAGTGGAAAAACTACACTATCTTCATTTTTACTAACAAGGGGAAGTGATATCTGTATATTACTATCTTTTTCATTTTTATACACAGCGTAACTATACTAGATAGCAAATAAAAATCATAATGCTAGCGCCTAGCCTATTTAGAAATTGCACCTGGTAATCCTAATGTATATTGAGAAAGTTCTCCAAAAGGTCCCTTCCGGGTTTGCCACTCTTTTCGGGATGAAACTGCGTTCCAAATAAGGGTTTTTTGTTGAAACAGAATAATTCATTATTGCAGTGAGAAGAAGTTCCCAACAACCTAAAATCATCGGATAGGGTTGAAATGCAGAAATTGTGGCTCTCATACATCCTAACTGATTTATAGCCCTCAAGGATAGGGGTCGGTTCTATTAGATCAATTTCTATTGTATCTTTAATCTTTTGAATTTTTTTTAGTGTGCAACCCAGAGTCAATCCTAGAATCTGCCCCCCATAACAAATTCCCAACAATGGTTTGTCCAATACTAAGCACCCCTTTACAATACGAGAATTTATTTTGTTAATAAGTGAGGAGTTTTGTTGACGGCCTGATAAGATGACATTATCAAATCTCTCAAGAAGATCTAAATGGGTGTCAAGAGCGTGAATTTGATTACAATCATAGCATTCAAAATTATTCTCAAGTTCATTCAATAGTTCTACAATGTTGCCTATGAAGGGTGAAAAGTTGTTTATTAAAAGCGTTTTCAAGTGTGAATTAATTTATTATATAAATTGAAATTATTTTTAGTTTGCTATTGACCCAGCGGGTATCCCAGAATAGAGATAAATTATATTAAAACGTAATCGAAAAAATATTAAACTGATTGTCCTTCCTTAATGATAATACAAGGGATTTATTTGAGAGCCAGAAAACCTATTATATTAGTTGATGATTCACCCCAATCACAAAAGATAGTAGAACTATTCATGAATAATGAGATAGAATTCGTAAAATATCATATAAAGAAATTTGAGGAAAGTTGCTGCGGGGAGTTACCAACTACAAGAACTCCCTCAGTTATAGCAGCCGAGGGGATCTTTAAGGAAGAGTCACTAATTATGAATTATATAGAATACATGAAGCAAAAAAAAGATAAAGGAGATTTGGAAGGCATGAAAAATAAAAGCATACAGAAAAATCATATGTATGAAACAGATAGCGCATATTGGTAAGCGATGCGCAAAAATTTCAAGTTAGGTTAAGGTAGACAGTTGTTTAGACAGAAACGAGTGCACTTCATCTATTTTAATTCGCTCCTGGTTCATAGAATCACGAAATCTGACCGTAACGGTGTCATCCGTAAGGGTTTGATGATCGATTGTAAAGGCAAAAGGGGTTCCGATTTCTTCAAGACGACGGTAACGACGTCCGATTGAGCCAGATTCATCATAGAAAATATCAAAATCCCTCCTAATATTGGATAAGAGTTTAGAAGCTTTATCCTTAAACTCTTGTTTTTTTATTAATGGAAGTATACCTGCATGAATGGGTGAAAGGTATGGTCTTAGTTTCAAGACTACTCGATCGTCATTTTGTCTATCTATAAAGTACGAATGCTCTAGTATGGAGTAAATACACCGATCCACTCCTAATGAGAGCTCAAATACATGTGGTAATACTTTGGTATCGTCATCCATTACTTCAAGATTAGTTTTACTAGTGGCCGAATGAGACTTTAGGTCATAATCGGAACGATAGTTGCAAGCAACTAATTCTAACCACCCTATCGATGTATCTACCTCGAAATCGAATGCGATGGTAGAGTAAAATGCCTTCTCTTGATCTGACAAACGTCTGAGTCTGGTCCTTTTCTTGTCTATTCCAGTCTTATCAAAGAACTCAACAAGTAATGCTAGATAATAAGCAACTAACTTATTTGGTAATATCTTTTGCTCTAATGCTTCTTCAACTGATAGTTCTAATATACGAGTATCATAAAATCTCAAAAGAGTATTCTTTATTTCATCATACTTATTTAAATCATTTAATTTCGCAGGATTACAAAATATCTCAATCTCAGCCTGATAAAATTCCCTCAGTCGCAAAAGTCCCTGTCTTGGTGATATTTCATTCCTGAAGCTCTTGCCTACTTGTGCTATACCTAACGGTAATTTTCCTCTACTAACTTTAAATAATCTAGAGAAATCTACAAAAATGGACTGACAAGTCTCAGGTCGTAAGTAAGCCTCATCTCGATTTGGTCCAATCTCTATCTTAAACATCATATTAAATCGTTCAGATTTAGAAATTTCTCCTTTACAGACTGGACATTTAATATTGTTCTGTAGAATTAAATCATCAACGTTTTCATTTTCCATTCGTTCTGGTACATCTATTTTGGCTACCTCTTGTATCAGCTTGTCTGCCCTAAATGAGCTTGAACATTTTTTACATTTAACTATAGGATCGGTGAAATTTGTCAAGTGACCTGATGCCATGAATACATTTTTGCTCATTATTTGTGATCCATCTATTTCAAGCATGTTGTCTCTTCGAACCAATTCTCTTCTCCACAATTCTAAGAATTTATTCTTCATTCTTACACCATTGGGTCCGTACTCCCAAAATCCAGCATTTGCATCAGAATATAATTCGCTGCTGGGAAAATAAAATCCCCTCTCTAGCGCTAGCTGTATTATTTCATCATAGGTATTCATCGATAATTAATCATATATGAAAATTCAGATCCTTAAATCTATTTGTGGGCAAAAAATATTTTATTTGTAATTTTTTCATGAAAAAAGTAATATAAAATAGGTCAGATTGCAATAAAAATTATTCAATAACGAGATTTTAATGATATTGAGTAGATTAAAACATAATATGAAATCAGGTCAAAATGAAGAAATAACATTGAAAGTTAATAATACTCTTATTAAACACAAGTCATGCTTTCCTTCTATTCTTGGTGGTGTATAATAAAAAATGGTCTCGCAGGTTTCAACAAATGCAGTTTTAATCAATATCAGATTATTGAAATACTCTTAAAACTAATTAATTCAATAAATAAGTACAATCGAATTTTTACGTCTGATCGCGGTTGGATTTGTCCTCAAAAGTAACCTCCTCATTTGTCACATCTGAAGTAATTATTTTGGTTTCCTTTACGGGCTTTTTTCTTATGACTACCTCTTCGCGAACATATGGATTCTTGACTACTACCGGGACCTCTCTTTTTAGTGGAATAGAAATCTGAGTTCGAGAAGACACTGGCCTTTCAATATCAGATCCCCCTAGTCCTTGGTTTTGATCAGGAAGAGATTGAGTTCGAGAAGACACTGGCCTTT
>JBBRRF010000070.1:0-7327 GCA_038200885.1 Candidatus Nitrosocosmicus sp. | reverse complement strand
GTGATGAATTCTATATCAAAGCAGGACTCAAAGGTAGATCATATCATGATGAGATTGTAAAGACAGGAAGAAAACCCAGGAAAAGAGGGTTAAAACCATGGAGGGGTAGAGGTACATTTGACAAGGACCATCCAATGATTACTTGCATTCACCAGAGAGGAAATGGAATGACATATTTTGATGTTCCCGTGAAAAAGTCACTTATTGATATTGTCTGTAATAATGTTGAGTATGGTTCCACAATATTTACAGATGAATATAAGGCATATGACCAGCTGGAAGAACATGGTTTCTTACACAAGAGCGTAAACCATTCAGAGAAAGAATATGCAAATGGTATAGTACATGTCAATAACTGTGAATGCAGAAGCAACCTGTATCAGATATGGATAAGAAAGTTCATGGGTGTAAACAAACACAATTTAGAAACGTATTCAAAAACATTCCAGTTTATCCATAACAATAGAACCAAGACAAGAAAGGAAAGATTCATGGAAATTCTTTGTTGTCACAGTAGCTGAAACATTCAGAAATAAGAGCGTATGATAATATACAGAAAGTTAATTTTGGGATAGGCTCTAAATAATTCTAATGAATCTTATTTATTCGCACTATTCTCACCGTTTATCTGCAAACATTACTAAGTCTTTTACGTAGTAAATTTGTCATTATGACCAATGATACTATGAGAAAAGGAATGCTAATAGTAACAAAAAACATCTGATATAAACTCAATGAAGAAAAGGCAATCAAGGAACTAAAACCTATTATAGAATATAAAAGACTGCCCGCACAGGTAGGACAGCCAACTAACAATCCCGACGTTAACCCGAATCCACTAAAGAGATTACCTTTTGACAAATTTCTAAAATTTATCTGCAGTTGCTTAATTACGTAAATATTCAACGAAATATTAAGTCCTACTAATAATGAAATTATAATCCCGATAAAGAAATTAAGCGGTATTAACAGAAAAGAAAAGTTACTGTTAATGTAAATCGTCAACATTGGAACATAGCCAAAATTGTTACAACATATAATCAATCTATAAGCAGGATAAGTCATAGAATCAACTTCAGAATTAATGGATTCTTCAATATCAAGTTTAGAAATATCAACCATATGATTAGGATGTGCTGCATGTAATTCCAATTCTCCTGATTGTAAAGCTGGTATTGATCGAAGATAATCTGATTCATGACCAAGCATAGAATGATTACCATGTTGAGAATTGTTGTGGTGACTTTGATTTGAGCTTAAAATTGGAGGGATCAAAGAAAAAACAGTTCCATCCTCATTAAACAAAATAAACATGTTGGATAAGAATCCAAAGAAGATAAAATAAGCAAAAGAAGATAAGATAAAAACAACTACATAAATTTTGTTTCTAAATGGCATTTGTAAATAATAAAGTAACTTTGATCCATCTGTTTCGCGATTTTTACTCGAGAATAGGGCCTTCTTTATCCCTAGAACAAGTAGCAACAAGCATGCAAAAAATGAAATCAAAACTGCAATAGCGAGATTATAGAGAGATGCAGAAAGAAAAACACTGTTTTCAGGAGAGGTGTTCCTAGAGTATATAAAAAAAATCACCATAATGATTACGCAGCTAACTATAGAAAGGAGAAATCCATTTCTATAGTTAGGTATTGTGGTTGGGGTTGGTTGGGTGGTCATATAATTCCCTCAATCATCGGCTAAGCAATTCAGACATTAACCACGCCCATTTATTTGCCGTTTACTATCTTCTTATCTACCGGAGTTTAGTTTAGCCACATTTAGATCTTCTTTATCTAGCCATGTGATGTTTGTAATAGTTTTTCCAGCTGAAATAACAGGATTTTCACCAATTCCAAACTTTTCATTCTGAGTATAAGCTCGTTGTTGATGTATTTGAAACATGGCTATACCAATACCTAAAACCATAAAAACAGGAAATGTAATTGGAGTCGGTTCAACTTTAGTCATACAAACTTTTCATCTATGACATATTTTAATTTATTTGAAATACATTGGTACAAACATCGAACCGAGTGACTACCAGCAAATAGAATAGATGATTACTCGAGCACCTTTATGTAGTGACTAAATAACAAACAAGATAGGTATAACAAGGAAATGCTCTGATCAACGTAATAAATATCATCAAACATAGGAATATTTACTTTTAGTGATTAATGGAGAAATCTAATTACTACCCCCACTGGATGTCAGACGAGTGTTGACAGAAATAATGGATGGATGATAGTCAACAAATTTCAAGACGACCTAAACAGGCTCCATCTTCTTCATCGATTTTTTTTGACGGAAATGACGAAAAAAATGACGGAAATGACGGAAATATAAATTCTATATCCACGAATAAAAGCTATTGATCAATAGACATGTTGAAGAATTAATCATACAGAATTACATACTTGGACACTCCAGAGATGAAATCGCTAAAGAAACTGGCGTAGCACCTGGATCGGTGTCTAATAAAGTCAACGAGTGGAAGAGAAGAATTGAAGCTCCAGACATTGAAGAATTAAGACGATTTGCTGTAAATATAAGGAAGTCAGGGATGACTATAAAGCATTGCATTAAAGGGTTCAGATTTTTACAACTATTGAAAGGATTAGGAATAACAATTGAAAACGATGATATAGATTCAGATCTGGAGAGCTTGGCTTTCTTTGTTAATGAAATATATGAAAAATGTAAAGAGAAGGGCATGACTCCTACTGTTGTTACTACGTGGATAACTGATCTACTTAATTTCTCATCTGAAAATTATGGATACCTGTATGTAAGTAGTAAAAAAAATATGAAAATGTTGTCAAATAAAAATCAAAATAGTGAAAAAAGAGCTTTGACATTTGTTTCGGTCGTTTCGGATTTTATTGAACAAAAGAAGAGGGAACTTGGAGATCTGTCCAAAAAGGGAGAAGCGATAGGAGAAGAAATCAATCAATTTGAATTACAAAAGAGAGAACTACTAGAAAAAATTGAGAAATTAGAACAAGAAAGGCAATCCATCATCGGACTTCATAATACATTTATAAAACTTAGTAACATATTAAAGGAAGACTGTAAAATCGATTTAAAAAAAGATCTAGAGCCAATCACCAAATTATTTAGCGATTTTAAGGAAAATGGATATGATGTTACTAGTATAGTAGCTGAATACAACAAAGCCATAAAGCTAAGGTGGGAAGTAGCGCAGAACGAGGCCCAGATTAAAGCATATCAAAAACAACTAACCACTTTACATAACAATATTAGTTTCTATCAATCTATTTTAGATAAGAATAGGAAAAATTGGGACACTTATCAAAAATTAGAGGCAATGAAATTTGGAATTGACGAACTTCAACAACTATGGTCGACGGTTTCAGAAATTGCAAGAAATAGAGGTGATCCTTTAAAGGATTTTGATATGATTAAAAATCCCGTTGCTTATTTTGTGAAAGATGTCGAAGATAATTACTATGACAAACTCAAATTTGAAGACAGAGTCAAGGAAAAAAGAACTGAATTGGTACTGGTAAATGAACAACTAAATAGAAGTAGACAAATTATCTACATGCAACCATTCGTAGGACCTTTACTTCTTTCTCTCTACCAGAAAGGTATTACTGAACAGGAGATCACAAATATGAATCAGTTGTTTCAAAATTATCTGATAGAAACAGCAAAGACAGACAATAATATGGATAACAAAAATGAATCATACACGAATGTTAAAAATACTCTCGATAAAGGCAGAGGCTATAAAACTTTCATAGATGAGTTAAAAAAATATGGCGGAATCAAAGCTTCGATCAAACACCAAAGCCATCTTCTTGATGAAATAAAAAACAAAAATTCGGAATTGATTGAACAGAGGAAAACATTGTTGGCACTGTATCAAAATGCTATTATTCTAATTAATATGTTAAATAACCACTATTTCTATTATAAAGGATTTTTTGACTATTATGATAAAAAGAATGGTGTTAGTATTATGATTGATCGGATATCAATGCCTCCAATTATTATTTTAGTTCATAATACCCCAAAAGAAGGTCAGAATAGCAAAGAAAAAGACACAAAGAGTGATACTACCATGTCTTCAAATAATAACAACAAAGATAAAGATAAAGATTTATTCCTTTAATTTCCCTCTCTTTGAACTTGTTTCTTCTTCCAAATCATCTGCACCTTTCTCAGTTACAGTAAATTTAGTGTCAGAATATGGATGATAGGGAGAGTCAATCATCTTAGCGGTTCGATTTTCACCTGACTTTCTGAGATAAATTCTATAGGTTGAGGCATGACCTAATACATTTCCGCCTGCAGCTTTTGTAGGATCTCCAAAAAAGGTATCTGGTGAAGATTGAACCTGATTTGTTATAACCACAGAAATATTATAAATCTCAGCAAGTCTAATGATTTTGTGTAACATAGAATTGAGTCGCTGCTGTCTATCGGCTAGCGTGCCTCTTCCTGCAAATTCTGCCCTGTGCAAAGATATAATGCTGTCTATGATAACAAGTCTGGCCTTAAAATCATTAATATATTTTCCAAGATCTTTTATGATCAATTCAAGATGAGAGCTATTGTAAACCTTACAAACTGCGATACTTTTTAAAACGCTAGTTGGATCAAGTCCTCTAGACACAGCTATTTGATCTACTCTTTCAGGTCTGAAGGTACCTTCTGTATCAATATATATGGAACCACTTCCAAATCCACCATTTTCAACTGGTTGACTAGCCGTCACACATAGAGTATGACAAATTTGAGACTTGCCAGAACCAAATTCACCATAAAATTCAGTAATGGCTTGGGTCTCTATACCCCCCAAAAGAAGTTTATCCAAAGCATTTGAACCAGTTGTACATCGCAACAATGATTTTCTTTTTTCTAATGCAACATCTGCAGTAACAAATTCCTTGTCTAAAAGATTAGAATCTCGTAAAAGTTGTTGAGCAGCAATAATGAACGCGGCTGCACTTTCTTTTGAAGAGTTGATCTCCACAGAAAGTTCTTCTGAACTTGTAACTGCGAGGTCCATCACAGTTAGTACACCGGCATCACGTAATTTTTTTGCGGTGGTTGGTCCAATACCCGGAATATCTTGTATATCTAAATCATCAATAATAGTAGGGATAGGTTTTGATTCTAAATCGTTATCAGAAATTTCAGGGCTTTCGCTGGAAAGAGCACTTACAACATCCTCGTCGTTTATTCTTTCACTATTTCTTTTTTCGACCATATTCTACTATATGTACTTTCTGTTATATTAAATAATTGACTGCGACCAATGTAATAATTTTGAAACTATTGTTATTTTTCATCCTCAAAAATCAAAAGTTCATCACCTTTGAAATTCTTAAAGGAATCAGTAATGCCCAACAAATTATTATTATAGAAAATATTGCTTACTGTTTCATCTTTGATAGTCAAGACAATAGTATTAATATTAAATATTTGAATTGTCAAAGGAAACTTACTTTGGAATAGCTCATCGTCAATTTTTATGTCAGCAAATCCGTTTATCGGAGTATTTGAAAATTGATTAAAAGTAATAGAAGAGCCGTTGCTATTTTGAAAATTGAGTATGTCTATAAAATGTTTCTCGATACCATTTACGGTAAGCAATTTAAAATTGGCATGAAAATCTGTAACTAAACCTCTTGATACATTCAAAGACCAAGTTCCAGAAACCAGTTTTTGAAAACTATAGAATACAATGGATTCAGAAGTTTGATTCAAAGATGTAGGAGAAGGTCCGGATAAATTTTGGTTTATCTCACTATTATCAGGGAATAGTACAGTGGACAATAATCCTTTTGTATAAAAGGTATTAGAATTGTTGATCGATGGTAATCCCTCATCAATTCCACCACCAGCTGTTTGAGTATTAATGGATAAGAGTAAATTATTGTAATTCATGCCTTGTGCCAATCCTACATAATTCCAGAATTTAGGTTCCTGATTTGCAGATGGTGCAACTAACCCAAGATTAGAAGAGAAAAACAATAGTAAAAAAGTAAAAATCAAGGCAAGCGGAAATAATACAAGCAATAAAGGAAGAAAGGAGAATTGATTACCCAAATTTATTTCTTAATAAAATTCATAATATAAATTGTTATTGTACTGAATTGATTAATTATCTTGGATCTATATTTTCAATGACTAATATGAAATAAAATTTTGCAGATTGTTAATCAATATTTTTGCCATCTATTGTATGAAACTCGGACAAAACTGCTTTTATTTCATCATCATCGGTATTGTTTGATTTACGGCCCCTCCCATTGCCATAGATCCATTTTTAGATGGAACCAACGAGAACGTCATGATTCCGTCTGCAGATGCTTGATTTGTTTTATTCAAGTATTCGTTGGATATTTGTTGTACAATTGGTTTAGCAAGCATGAAATGTATGATATCCTTTGTCTGGTTATTTCCATCGACCATTAAAGCATTTGTAACATCTTTTCCATTGGTATAACCTAGGTATGCACCGTCAGCGGATAGAACACTAGGCTTTGGGACTTCTACTTCTTGATGAATAAATACAGTGTTCTTAGGATCATCTAGTCTCTTAGGGTCATAATTAAATGGCATTGTAAAGTTGATGGAATTAGATGGTTGATTGTATGTTATATTTCCTATTTCATCATAATAAGAAAGAACTTTAGTTGGAATTGTTTTACCGTCTACAGTCAAGTTTGCATTCTTTGCTGCTCCAATACTGAGCCAACCATCAAAGATTGGTTGTTGATCATCTGGCAAGATTGTTCGAGAAAAATCTACGGTTACAATTCTGACTATAAAATGATACAAACCCCCATCCAAAAATATTGGTCCAGCAGCAACTACCGGTGATTCACCTCTACTAGTATATGCATTTAGTATGGGATCAAGTTGACCATAAACGGATATGTGACTTTGATTTCTTGGTTGCATCTGTATTAACAAGTCGCCACCAGGATTAAAGAACCAATCAGAAAGCAAAGGTTTCCCGTCCTTTTCAATCGTAATAAAATAAGTAACCTCTTTGAAAGTCTGGTTTGTATTTGAATCAAGTAGTTTAAACTGAACGGTGGGCTTCTGGGCTTGATCTTGAATCGTCTCTGTGGTTACTGTGGGTGGGCTCATTTTTATCAGCAGATCTGCGTTTCTATCACCAAATGACGCAGATAATTCCTCTAGGAAAAGTCCATCACCATATACACTCTTAGAAAAAACAAATAAAGTTAACAAAGGACTAGATATCAAGCTAAAAATCAAAATTATCGACAGTAGAAACTTCATAATATAAGGTAGGAGTTTGGACTATATAATGATTAAT
>JBBRRF010000069.1:0-7363 GCA_038200885.1 Candidatus Nitrosocosmicus sp. | reverse complement strand
TTAGTAACATCTTCTGTCAAAGGTACAATGATAGAGGAAGGATCAGTTACAAACCAAGTGAAGTTTGTATCCAAATATCCATCCTCTATATAGTATGACTAAAACCCCATCTTGCATCTGTATCAATACTAGGACATGGAACTATACTTTTCTTCATAGATGTCAAATGCCAAACCTTCTTTTGATCTCAGTAAGGTATTGTCTATTGCAAGGATGTGAGGCTTGACCAGATCTTCAAAAACAAACAGATTTCCCATTGTTGTTACCCTTCTCTTGATATCGGTAGAGAAGGTCTTTAACCGTCTATCAAAAGTTCGTCTACTTGGCAGGTAGGAAACAGATAATCCGCAGGCTTTCATCACCTTTCTATTATAGGGCAAATCCAAGGAAAGAAAACGATCGTGATCTGTTCGAGTCTAGTCTGAACCATATACGCACTATAAAGCATCGTAGAATTATGGTGGGTGAGTATACAAAAGGTCTACCTCTGGTACGGTGTTTGATAGAATTACACGATGACCAATCAATCAGCCCAACAAGATACAAAATACTAAGAGAATGGATGATGAATTGTACTCTGCTTGTCTTTTAGATAGTCTGTTTCAAGCAAAATATCGTACTCTATAAGACCAGCTTTATTTTTTAGGAATTATGACCCTTGCTCAGTTAAATCTTTAGTTTGATTTTCATTTGATACCATACCATATGAAAATATACCCATAATCAAAAACTGATCATTATACCCCTTTTTATGTATTGAAATTATGATACAAAATATCCAAATTCATGCGTATCCTTTTAATGAGATTAGTGTGTTATACTGAGAATGGTAGACATTAATGGTTCTGTGATCATCTCTAAATGAGGTATTTGTTGCCATCAAAAGGTAACTAATAAATAACCAATCTGTGTCATTACTGGTATGCGAGATGCAAACCTAATCAAAATAATGATAGAAGAACGAGCTCTGGTAAAATTGATCAAATCTATAGGCGAGAACGAATATTCCACTAGAGACTTGTTGAAAAAACTTGGTGCATACGGTTATGGACACAAGTTACTGCTTAAAGCCTCAGAGAGAGGGTTGGTAGAGAGAAATATCGTTAAGAATAGAACCTACAATAAACTAACAAAAGAAGGAAAGAAGATGTTGAAATTAGCAGCAGAAATAGGTGTCTAATGGGATAGTCATTTTCTTATACTATCTTAATTAAGATCAAATTACAGTATGACATTTTTACTTATGCGTAAACCAATTTCATGTCTTTTATTTCGAAATAAGATATGGTATTGACTTTCAAAATAATTACTTGTATAATCCACTAGATTCTAACCCTTTTCTATCTTGAACTAGGTCCTAATGAATTATAATCAAAACCTTGATAAAATGAAATAATCTGCTCTGAATCTAGCTGACCAATAGAAAGTAACAATGAATTCTCATTTTGTTCTGATTTGCTCTATAATGTAAAATATATCCTATTAGACTTTCAAAATATATTTATCCAATATACGTGTATAACCATTATGAACCGAGTAATCATATGGAAAAGTCATTAATTTGCATCAAGCCAATATAGTACTAGTTACTTATCCTGAAGAATTTGCAGTAGAGGAGGCCAAGAGTTTGGTTGAATCAATCCTAGATTATAAAGTAGTAAGGGTTTTCACTCAAAGGTACTTAAACCGCGCTAAATATGGTATGGGGTTCGGCAAAGCTGAGGAAATAAAACAATTTGTTTCACAAGCAGGTAATATAGAAAAAATAATTGTTGATGAACATTTAGGTGCAAAACAGATATTTAATTTAGAAGAACTCACAAAAATTCCAATAATTGATAGAGAGAGATTGATCCTTGATATTTTCTATTCTAGGGCTACAACGAATGAATCCAAACTGCAAATCCAATTAGCTGAGATTCAATATAAGATGCCTCGTGTAAGAGAAAACGCAAAACTCATGAGTAAAAGTAACGAGAGGGTGGGAAAAGGAGGAATGGGTGAATACATCGTAGATGTTCAATTTCGTGACTTAAAACGACAGATGGGATTCGTCAAAGAAAAATTAAAAGATGCAAATCTCAAGCGTCACGAGTATCGTAAGCAAAGACTACGAAAGGGAATGTTCATCGTTTCTCTTGTTGGATATACAAGTTCGGGAAAAACAACTCTTTTCAATCTACTTACTAAGGAAAATAAGGAGACTTCTCCTAATTTGTTCACAACACTTTCAACCACTACAAGATCACTTGAAAATTCTGGTAATATTGACAATAAGGGTGATGTAGATATCTTGGTTGTGGATACAGTAGGTTTTATCAGCAGGCTTCCGCATTACATGATAGACGCTTTCAAATCCACATTAGAAGAATCACTTGAAGCGGATTTGATTTTCTTTTTGATTGATTGTTCAGAGAATTTAGAGGATATTGGCAAAAAGTATTCTAGTTGTTGGAAAGTTCTCGAAGAACTCAAAATCGACAAGTCAAAATTACACATAGTGTTAACCAAAGTAGAGACTACCAAATCAGATCAAATACAAGAAATAATGAAATACATGGATGATTCAATCGACAAGATTGCCATTTCATCAAGAACAGGATATGGGATTCATAAACTGAGAAACTTGATAGCTTCCAGAAAGGCCAAATTAAAGGATGAACACTCAAAACTCACTCCTTCGTAATTGGTTTCACGTTTAGTTAAACAATATCGCAAACTATTTGCTAACAATGATGACCCTTATTATGACGGAGGAGTATGTGTCATTAATACCATCTTTGTGTTGATTTCATTTTTGAATGGAATGGCAGTGCTGCGTTCAATTACTTTGACTAAATTATATTTCTATAATTAATCATTTAAATATACTATTTATTAGTATACTACTTATTAGTGTATAATGTATGATCAAATACGATTTTCAGAATAGCATTGGTTTTATCATCAATAGGATGGGCAAATCGTTAGTTTATGTGATAGACCAAGAATTGCGTAAGAAATTTGGTATTACCTTTGGACAATGGAAAGTGCTGATAATACTTGCAAATAATGCTGCTGGATTAACTCAGAGGGAAATTGCTGATAAATTAGCTTTGGAAGGGCCGACTCTTATTCCAATAATCGATAAATTAGAAAAGGATGCATTTGTAATTAGAAAGATCGACCCGAGGGATCGAAGAATTAATCGCATTTTGTTGACCGAAAAGGCACACGAATTTCTTGATGATACCATAGAATGTGTGTCTCAAATAAAAAAAATATGTCTCGATCAAATTTCTGAAGAGGATATTTCCACAACAAAAAAAACTTTGGAACAAATGTGGCTTAATTTGCAAGATAAATTCAATTTGAATTGCTCAGAAGAAATCAAACAAAAACGGGAATTAATCAATCAACTGACATCGAACATTATTATTGAGAAACGACATACATCCACAAAAACTAATATATAAAATTGGTAAAAGAATTAAAAAATAAAAAATTGGGGGCTAAAGAAACTGGTATCTAAAAGAATAAAGGGGTCCTCTTTTGATTACAAAAGTCTACTCACAGTATCACAACCATGGAAAGTACTGATCATTCTTAGTTGTCTTGCCACAATGGCTATGTATGCAGAAACCATGTTGATACCTGCCATTCCTACCCTAATCAATGATTTTGACGTCTCATATGGATTATCATCATGGATTTTGACATCTTATTTGATAGCAGGGGCTGTTATGACACCTATAGCAGGTAAACTGTCTGACATCTATGGAAGAAAGAAGGTTTTGCTAATTATCATGGCTATATACACCGTAGGAGTTTCTTTAGGAGGATTTGCGAGCGATTTTCTTACCCTGATAATAGCAAGGACAATTCAGGGCATTGGCCTAGGAATGTTCCCTATAGCGTTTAGCATTATTCGAGATCAATTTCCAAGGGAAAGAATTTCCATCACAACCGGAATCATTACTTCGATGTTTGCTGCGGGTTCAGTCATTGGATTATCAGTCGGGGGTTTGATTATTCATGAATTTGGATGGAAGATGACATTTTTTACAATAATTCCTATTTCGATACTATTGCTGCTAATGATACAAAAATATGTTAAAGTATCTGACAATAGCAATCTTGAGGAAAAGGGCGAAAAACAAGATAAACATACAAAGTTACTGAAAAATTCTACAAACAAAATTCCAAAGAAAAAACATATGATTTATTCTCAAATAGACATTAAAGGATCAATTTTACTCGCGATTACTATTGTTTCTTTTCTACTCTCCTTGACATACTTGCAAACATCTCCAGATCAAAATGCATTAAATCTTTCCGGTAATGCTATTACTAGTCCTTACTCTTATTTGGAACAAATTGCGCCATTTTTGGCAATTGGAGCGACATCTCTATTCTTTTTTGTTCATTTGGAGAGGCGAATCAAATATCCATTAATTGATTTTAGAATTTTCTTGAGACCCCCAATCTTGCTTTCAAATATGATCATTATGATAGTAGGATTGTCGATGTTTATGGTTTTTCAGACTATTCCTATACTAGTACAAAGCCCAGAACCTATTGGATTTGGTGAAAATGCCATCAATACCGGTAAAATCCAATTGCCTTTCGCGATTGTCCTTTTAATATTTGGACCTACTTCTGGATTTATCATTTCAAAACTGGGATCGATAAAGCCAATAATTATGGGTACTGTTCTTACAGCGACCGGGTTTTCAATGTTGTTATTGTTTCATTCAACAGAAATATCTATCTCTATAGGCTTGGCAATATTATCAACTGGCCTCTCCCTTGCTTCTGTAGGGGCAGTAAACGTCACTATACTATCTACACCCATTGAATTTACGGGTGTAACGATGGGGATTAGTACAATGTTGAGAATCGTGGGGTCGTCAATTGGACCAGCTTTGGCTGCAATGTATATGCAAACAAACCAGTCGCTAATTAACATACAAGGAATAACTAAATCATTACCTTCCTCATTCTCTTTTGACCTAATATTTCTTAGCGCCCTGGTGTTTTCAATAGCTGCTATAAGCATATCTTTAGTACTAAGCAAGAAAATACATACTAACCCCTACCTGCAATAAATCATAACCTTGGGATTAGAATCTTTTTTATCAATATTTTCATATCAATATGACTTAGACTGGGCCGTCTATACCCCATTTTGTGATTAAAATAAATATTTGAAATCATCTTGACTAATGATTTTGATCATTGATAATATAGGGTCTATTTTAAACACTACTAGATTGACTATTTTTGTGACCATATTGACCAGAATTTTGACCAAAATGACCAAAAAAATGACTCTACCTTATAAGGCCGGCGTTTCATAATTTATGTGACACGAATTACATCGTTTAGCAATTCCATTGTTATCCAAAAATATCTCAATGGTAAAACCCTAGATCAAATAGCCAAATAAACTAGTCTATCCAAAGGCACCGTATACAATCTGGTCAAACATTGGAAGGATAACCTGGGGAGCATTGGAGTTGAAGAAATAAGGGAATTTGTAAGCATTGTGAGCAAATCAGGAATGACAATTCGGGAATGTGCTCAGGGATTTAGAATTGCTCAAATTCTAAAGGAATTGGGTATCAATGATGAGTTTGAAGAATTGGATCATTCTGCTCCAGAACAAGATCTTTTGGAAGCAATCAGAAACGAAACAACTGGCTGGGACAGAGGAAAAAACGGTTATGATCTCTTTAGATCTCCAGACCATGGATTAACGGAAATAAGAAGTAATAAAGATACAACAACAAAAAATGATTTTCATCATTTTATTGAAGACATATACAACAACTGTAAAAAATATAATATCAAGCCATCCGATTTTATAGGATTTATCAAAGATTTGCATGATTTTTATCCTTCTCTTGAGTGTGAATTCCCCTCCGCTATTAACAAAGACCTGATCTTTCTTTATCCACCGATAGTGAAGATGAATCTGACAACATAATTTATCTCAGAAGGGCACCAAATGGAGAATATGATAATGATATTCAACAAAACCTGATAAAGGGTGATACGTCGATGAAACAAACCAATGAACCAGACACATCCATTGAAATCCCGTTTATTTCTCAAGTTTCTTACTATATCAATCAAATCAAACTAGAGTGCAAAGAACGTGAACAGTACATGAAATTATTACATAATGAAATATCCCGTGCAGAGAATAAAAGATTAACTCTAGAAAACAATCTTAGAGAAACAATTGACAAAAACAACAACATTCTAGCTCATTTGCAGTGGTATGATTTCTTGAAACAAAATTTGTCTGATAATTATAACATAAATCTAGATGAAGGGATCATATTTTTTTCATCAATAATTGTTGACTTTAAAACTTACCGTTACAATATTTTAAACATACTGAAAGAATACAAACAAATTCCATCATTAAGAAAAGAAAGAGATCAAATTCAAAATGACATAGATCTAAATACTCCCATACTACAAAGCATACTCAAACAGATTGCATCATTAGATCCTCAACTTGACATCTCTAGACAAACTATGAAAATATACTGGGAACTCAACGCAACAGGGTTTGATCATAAAAGGCTTAAACAACTTTATTATACGATTATTGAAATCTCATTAGCCAATCATATTCCAGTATGCAACGCCGTTACAAAATTTCTAAATGATATTGAGGATCAGTATGACATTAAACTAGGCTTTGAAACCAAAATAAAAGAATTGAGTGCAAAAAAAAGGTGAATTGGAAAATGAAATTCCACAATACAAATCAAATTTACTAATCCAAAGCCTTGTGGCTCCTTTATTGTTTCATCTTGCCAACAATGGAGTAACAAATGAAGATATCATAAACATGAGTCAACTAGTAGTTTCATTTCAAAATAGCAACTCTTTGACTAATACCTCATCTCAGAGGGGAAATACAGCTAATGGTATTGGAAATAATAATACAGAAAAAAACTCAAAAAATGAAACTTGGAAATTACTTATCAATAAATTAAGGAGCATACAGAATATTGAATCAGAAATTAAGAATTAACCATTCAGCGTAATGAATTAGAATTGAGCATTAATTTGAGCCAAATTCGATAAAAGGACGATAAAAATTAGGAATGCTCTAATACTCTAAGTAAATGAATAGTAATAACTAACTATTGTCATATTCACACCCTGCAGGGATTTGGAGAATGTAATATTATTTCGCTCATATTTCTGAATGTTTCAGCTGCTAATTATAAAGGATTTCCACGAATCTTTCCTTTCTTGTCTTGGTTCTATTGTTATGAATAAACTGAAATGTTTTTGAATACGTTTCCAAATTGTGCTTGTTTACACCCATGAACTTTCTTAGCCATATCTGATACAAGTT
>JBBRRF010000068.1:0-7397 GCA_038200885.1 Candidatus Nitrosocosmicus sp. | reverse complement strand
TATATTGGGTAGTTTGATAGCCGCTCAAGGAAGTATGGTTCAGTCAGGGCCTCGCTCTCTTACGGAGCATGTAAACTTTGAACCTAGCCAACACACAAGCTACATGATACTACAAGATTTTCATATCGTCAGGGCCGAAAATCCTATATTTAACTTTTTAAATCTTCAACAATTTAATTTTTGTTGAGGTAAATACTTTTCCATATTATAATAAAATTCACAACAAAAAAATTCAATTCCACTAAAAATTAGTTTAATTCAACAAAAAACAATTCAATGCGATAGTGCAGACAGTGTTTTAGGTAAGGAAATTCAATTACAATATTATTTTATTCACAGAGGTTGAAATTGAGATTGAATAAATATGGGATGAACCTCCGTTTATTATTTGGAAAGAATGAACACCACATATGATTGGTCAAAAATCAAAGAAGGGGAGGTCACACTCTTGGTTCCAACGCATGCCCTAACCCAAAATGAGCCTCCTAAATTTCCTGCTTTCTTTAACCCTGCTGCAAAGTTTAACAGAGATATTTCTATTTTGATATACCGACATTACATTGATCAGTCAAGGAAGAATATCTCCTTTGTTGATTCCATGTGTGGGTTGGGGGCAAGAGGAGTAAGAGTCGCGAAAGAAATTCCTCAGATTCAGAAAGTGGTTTTTAATGATTTTAATATGTTATCGGCCCAAACTGCGAAGGTTAATGCCATTATCAACAATGTATACCACAAGTCTGATTTTTATACGTCAGAGATCTGTAGTTTCCTATCGACTAGTGCCAATTTTGATAATCGCGCGACTGTAATTGATTTGGATCCTTTCGGAACACCTGCCCCTTTTTTGGATTGTATCTTGCGTGGGGTTGAAAATGACGGTATGATCTCAATTACAGCAACCGATACCGCAGTGCTGCAGGGTGTTTATCCAAAAGTTTGTTATAGAAAATATTATGGAATACCTTTGAGAACTAGGTATTCTTTGGAAATAGGTACAAGATTGTTACTATCCTGTACCGCCTTAGTTGCTTCTAGGCTTGATCTGTTCATAAATCCAATATTTGCACATTCATATAGAAATTATATTCGAATTTATTGCAAAGTATCAAAAAGCAATTATTTGGCGAATAAAGTATCTGATAAATTAGGATATATTCTTCATTGTTTCGAATGCGGATATAGAGGATTGATGACAAAAAGTTCTTTTGACATTGATTGTCCGTTGTGTCAGAAAAAGATGAGGATGAGTGGGCCGTTATGGATATCTCACATATTCGATAAAAATGTGATTTTCAAAATACTAGCTGAAGTACTTGAATCGGAAGCAAGAATGATACATGAATCAAATCTTGTTAAACAAAATAAGAATCCTATCAAGAGGTTTTTCGAGATTGCATCCCAAGAATTAGATCATATTCCGTATCATTACAATAGTGACGAATTTGGGAAAATTATGAAGAATAGTACTTATCCCCTTTCTAAAATTGTTGATAAATTAATCTTGGATGGGTATAACGCCACCCCGACCATTTTTTCATCGACAGGGTTTAAGACAGAAGCGAGTCTACGAGAAATCAAGTCTAGTCTTTCTAACCTTTAGAAAATTTGCCCCTTTTGGGCTATTCGATGTCAACAATGTAATCCTTTAAATATAAATGTTCTCAATTCAAGAATCTGTGCGAATATTCATACACTTATCAGTGTAATTTCAGAATTTGGAACTATGGCGGATTTTGAATATTTACCATTCCTCTCAATCACTAGCTCTAATCCATCCTTTATTCTTTGCAGTGATTTCAATCCCAATTTGTCGGAATAGATTCGAGGAAGACTTGAAATTAAAAAAATCTCATATTTTTCTCTTAATATTTTTAGAAAATTAATGTGCTCCAAATCTTTTGAATATTGATATTTATTCAGTCCAACTAAATCCAGTCTATTTTCAATGAGTTTAAGCAATGTCCCATTACCTACTCCACCTCGATTTTCCGATAATAATATTATTACTCCATTGTCGCTCACTACGTGGTAATTATTCCATAAGAGGTTTAAACTATTTCCAAGCGTCATTTGGCAGGAATAGTTAGTGTTACCGGAAATGAATGCGGATTTTGAAGATTCAGCGGTTGGTTGTGTTATTGACTTAAATCTTTGAATGGCTTCGTTAAAAGAATTTGAAGGGTCTCCTATGAAACTCGAGTCAATCCCATCATTATTAGAAATTACATGTATTGACTGAGAACTAATTTTAGATGTAACTTCTATAGCCAACTTAAGAGGTTCACTGTATTTACCAGGTTGGGGTAACGAATCAAATATGAACGTGTACACTTGGTTCATTTCATCTGGATAGCATTCCCTTAGTAGTCTGACGGGGGACCCAGTATAACCAAAGACCGGATCATATTCGATCCTGTCTATTAAGATGGTGTTGTTAAATTTGTTTACTTTCTCCAATACTTCCTCGCTGGCTAGTCTACCGATGCTAATGCCATTCTCATTAAGCTGTTGTTTTACTCTTGGGGGAATGGATTTTGAAAGTATACAGTACTCAATATTTTCAATTTTCAATTCTTTGGACATGTTTTGGATAAGTGTTAATATTGGTAGCATATAGAAGAATGGACTCGTAATCAGAATCAGAGTTGATTCTTGAATCACTATTTTGTTTTGTATTTCATTTTCCAATTTCTCCAAATCTAACTTATTCATCGAGGGTCTTAGTATGTGGGAAATATTTTCATATTTGATATCCAATATAATTTCTGAATCGCCATAACCTAACCATATTTCCGGCATAATTGATTATGTAATAATGAGTAACATATAAAATCAAAGATCATCTAATTAGGAGAAGTTGAACGAAAATGATAAATTACATATGGAGGAGGATCTCATACTCTTTTTATTCGATAGAAATGCCATTAATATTGGAGATTTTACACTGTCAAGTGGTAAGAAGAGCCATTTCTATTTGGATTTGCGAATCCTGCAGAGTTATCCATTGTATTTCAGAAAGACCATATCCTTACTGAAAGACCTTATCTACTCACAAATTGGCATTGAGAGTTTTGATTATGTTTGCTCTGTACCAACTTCAGGGACCATTTTTGGCTCAGCTCTTTCTTACGAACTCTTTAAGCCTCATATATACGTGAGGAAGGATCTTAAGAGCTATGGTACTCAGAAAAAAATAGAAGGAGCATTAGAACCAAATTCAAAAATATTATTTGTGGATGATGTAATTACAACTGGACAATCAATATTATCGGGAATAGAATCGTTATCCAATCATACAGTTATAAGTGGAGTAGTTGTGCTGGTCGATAGAAAGCAAGGGTCTCAAGATTTGTTTAATCAGTTCGCATTAAAGATAAAAAGTGTAATTCCAATCCTTCGGATTATCAAAATCTTGAATGACAACGCTAGGATTGATAAGAACGAATACTTTAAAATTAAAGAAGAGATAATAGAATCTTAGCTTTCGTATATCATTAAATTCTTTTCTTCCAAAAGGGTATGCAAATTGGTAACTGCCCTATATACTTCAGTTTCTTTTTTTGCACCGGTGCAAACAAGCTTACCACTGGCAAACAACAAAATTACCGTTTTTGGATCTAACATCCTATGGATCAATCCTGGGAATTGCTCGGGCTCGTACATACTTCTTGGCAATATTCTGGCTGCTAGCTCCAAATGGATTTTACCTCCTAAGCTTGCTGAAGCGACAATATTCTGAATTTCAATAATTGGATCATTTTCTACAGGAATTCCACCTTTCCGTAACTTTTGAACAACACTTCTTACTGCCTTGATAGCTTGCTCTTCTGACTTTGCCCCGGTACAAACCATCTTCCCTGAACTAAAAATTAATGTAGCAGTTTTGGGGGCTTTTAATCTAAAAACCAGTCCTGGAAATTGATCTGGATGATATTCTACATCGGGAAATATCTGTGTTATCAAGTTTAAATCTATCTTTTGATTGACCGTTGCAGATGCCACAACGTTTTCTATACTTACCATTGGCTTTGTTTGGGGCATTATTCGTTTCCTTTGGGGTATATAAATACTCGATATAAATATACCTTTATGTGATATTGTCAAATTTGATCAATACCATCCTTTTTTATTTTCTTCAAAAGATTATTTCAATATTTTTATAAATAACTAAAATAAAAATAAATATTGATATAATGATTAAAGTAATTTTATTAAAATAATCGTAACGTGTAATTATTATATATAAATAAAGAACCTTCATTTTATCCCTCATATTATTCAAAAAGAAATCAAAAAATGATCTAAATTAAGATGGTTAATCGAAACTTGAAAGTCTAATATTATACATTTTAAATACCCATCTCAAAAATGAATTCTATGTCTCAAAAAACTAGAATCGATAGAGATTCATTAGGCGAGGTAGCAGTCCCAGAAAATGCATATTATGGTCCATTCACTGCAAGAGCAAAGGAACAATATCAAATAACAAAACTCCATCCACATAGGAACTTTGTCAAGTCATTCATTATGATCAAGAAAGCAGCTGCTATAACAAACCGAGACCTTGGCGTGTTGTCGTCTCACATTGCCAATGCAATAATAAGTAGCTGTGATGAAATTTTGGCAGGAAAATTATCTGATCAATTTGTAATCGAGACACTTAATTCGGGAGCAAGCACAGCTTTTAATATGAATTGTAATGAGGTAATTGCAAACCGGGCACTAGAGCTCCTAGGTAAATCAAAGGGTTCTTACGAAATAATCAGCCCAAACGACCATGTAAATATGTCTCAGTCAAGTAACGATACCTCTCCTACAGCCATTCATATTTCTATAGTCATGAATTGTCAAGAGTTACTAAAATCATTGGATCTATTGATCCGTTCAATAGAAAAAAAGGCAATTGATTTTAAAGATGATATAAAAATTGGTAGAACTCACTTGATGGATGCAATCCCCGTTACTATGGGGAACGAATTTAGTTCGTACCTGTTTGCACTAATAAAATCAAAAGAATTTATCAGCAGATCTTTGGAACAACTCTACTATGTTGCCCTTGGTGGCACGGCAGTAGGAACGGGCGCAAATACCCCAAAAGGTTATCAGCTCCTTGTGGTTGAAAATTTAGCAAATATTTCTGAACTGCCATTAAAGCCGTCACCTAACTTATTCTATTCTCTACAAAGTAAGTTAGATGTTGCGAATTGCTCCTCTGCAATAAAAAATTTTGCCATCGAATTGACAAAAATGTCCAACGATTTTAGGTTGATGGCTTCAGGCCCTACGGCGGGATTTTCGGAAATCACTATTCCAGCTGTTCATGCAGGGTCCTCAATAATGCCAGGAAAAGTCAATCCTTCTCTTTCTGAAACGCTGAATATGATTTGTTTTATTGTAATTGGAAATGATCTTTCAGTCACTATGGCATCTCAGGCGGGACAGTTTGAATTAAACGTCATGCTTGGAGGGATGGTTAAGTCCGTGTTAGATTCCACAGACATGCTCACTAATTTTCTACCTATATTTTCCAAGAATATGGTTGATGGAATACAAACAAACAAGCAAAAACTTCAATTAAGCGTACAGAAGAGCCCTGTGTTGGTAACATTATTGAATCCAATAATAGGTTACCTTAAAGCAGCTGAAGTTTACAAGGAAGCAATGTCAAGCAACAGAACCATTAAAGAAGTAATAATTGAGAGAAAATTAATGAGTGAGGAGGAATTCGATAACGCATTATCCAAGGAAAGACTTTTATCATGATCAATACCATCGTCTTATCTCTTAATTGAAGCATGAAATTCACAGATATCGCAATGCTTGAATTGTTCACCATCCAGATGGTTGAAGTGTACTCCGCAGGTCTTGCAAGTATGATGAGAATCCTCATATCCATCAGAAGCTACAAAATCGTTACTAGTTAAGCTCGGACTTTTGCAATTTATACATCTGCAATTGCATTTCATATGTATAGGTAACTATCTCATTATAAAAAAGGTATTATTTAAATCATGCAAACCATAAGTACATCGATACAGTTGAAGAAAATTACATCCCTTTGGTTTTCATGTCTAGTTTTTTTCTTAGTGTTGTTATCCTCAGTAGCCTATAAAGAAATTGAAAGTGTCCAAGTCCAACAGCAAGAACAAAATCAAACAGCTTTGGTGTCGGTAGGAGGAGTGAACTTAATAGCCAGTCTTTCAACGACTCCTGATTCTCAGTCTAAGGGATTAGCAGTTAAAGATTCCCTCATTGAAAACGAAGGAATGCTATTCATTTTTGAGTCTCCACAAAAATACTCTTTTTGGATGAAGGACATGAAATTTCCGATAGACATTATTTGGATTAACTCAGTTGGCAAGATCGTTCACATTGAAAAGAATCTTCCTCCCTGTGTTTTCTTGCTTCCGTGTCCGTCCTATGCACCAGATGACGATTCATTGTATATATTAGAAGTTGTCTCCAATTTTACAAACAAATTTGACATAAATGTCGGTGACGCAGTAGACTCTAAAGTCATAAAACAAGGTCATCGTTAGATTTTTTATGCTAGGATTTGAAACTGTCAACTAGCTTCTTGTGGTAGTTACAGAGACACTGTAATCCTAAATCTTGGCCTTTTGATATGACTTGAATTTTTTTTAATTGCTTTACAGAATAAATTGATTTTAGAAAATTAAAGCAAGTTTCACAGACATACATATCTAAACAACATAGCAGTAGGCAATTAATTTGTTATTCTAGTTTGATGATTCATAAAAAATGCGAAAGGTTTATTGTTATCTTTATGCATATGATTGAATTTATAGCAGTAATCAGCCGCCATCGAGATACTAGTTCTAATAGGAAATTATTACGGGGAATAAGATTATCATCTATTCTAGGTCATCTATTAGTCGTTATTCTTTGGTCTTTTCAATTTTACAAATTCGGCATCTTATTTCTACTGTCAATGTAATGAATTTCTTTATCCAAAGAATTTAGGTTCTAAATTCAACTTTAAGAATTACAACGAAAATGCTTTGTCGCCTAACTCAATTTATTTAGCTTATATTTGACTATCTCTTTCCATGATTGACTGGCCTTCTTATAACCGCTCATTAGTTAGACGTGGGGAGATCCTTTTCTCGTATGATTTTCTCGATAGTTGGGGTTCAGAGATAGAGAAGATGAATAAAAACAAAAAGGGCAAGCCATTCACTTTCCCTAATTCCTTCATCCTTGTTATAGACTACATCCGTTACTCATTTCACCTTCCTTACAGACAAACAGAAAGAGTGATCAAGGCTTGAGGAAAAAGGTTACCTTCTAATCCACCTATCTATGGTCATATCTGCAAAAGAATCAACAGGTTAAACATCGATATTAAAAGAGATAGAACAGATAGTGATGATGAT
>JBBRRF010000067.1:0-7397 GCA_038200885.1 Candidatus Nitrosocosmicus sp. | reverse complement strand
CCCGATTTTTCTTCTGAGAACGGGATTGTACGGGCTCTAAAAGGTATATTGAATGTAGATTTAGGATGTCCTAATATACAAGAACTTCATTCGTCTTCAAGTTCAATACGAGTAGATGAACAATTGAAAGATGTAAGGCCCATTATTTATGGATTAATTGCCAAACGAGATTTTCCCATTAATAATGAAGAATTAACACAATTGATAGCTATGCAAGAAGATTTGCATAATGGATTAGGTAGAAAGAGGAAAAAATCTTCAATCGGTTTACATAATTATGATGCATTGACCTTTCCCCTTTCATATAAAGGGGTTCGCAGACAAATCAAATTTGAGCCGTTAGATGGACGTAAAGAATACAGCCTTGACAATATCCTTACAGATTTTGATGTCGGAAAAAAGTATGGTCACATCTTGGAGAAGTTTGACATAGTTCCTATTTTACTCGACTCAAAGGATAACGTTATCTCATTTCCACCTATCATAAATGGAAACACAACAAAAGTAGATATGTTAACTCGCAATCTATTCGTAGAAGTTACTTCAGTGAATTCTAAAACTGCTAAGGATATACTTTCAATACTGTCGTTTGAATTGAGCGATATGGGATTTGATTTATATTCTTTGGTGGTTGATTCTCCTTTTTGTGGGGACATTGTTACTCCAATATTAGAACCATATAGAATACATTTGGATTTTGACTATGTCAATAAAACATTAGGTCTCGAATTAACTCATGACGAAATCTTGGTATGTCTTCAGAGAAGTAGATGTGAAGGCACAGATAAGGGTAATGGGAAACTAGAATGCGTGATACCTAGTTATAGAATAGATTTGTTTGACAAAGTAGATGTATGTGAAGAGGTAGCTATTGGTTATGGAATCTTCAATTTAGGACCATTATACCCTGGTACTTATTTTCCTGGCCGAAAGAATAATCAATCTATTATTTTTGATAAAGTGCGTGACATATTAATTGGCCTCGGATTTATGGAAATTATTAATCCTAATATAATATCAAAAAACTTGGTCAAAGATGTTTTTTTGGAAGATAATCACTCTGACTTAAATTTAGTTTCTTTGGGTGATTCGAAAAATACTGAATTTGAGTTACTGCGGAATAGTCTAATTCCATCTTTAATTAATACCTTTTCTAACAACATTCATGAAAAATATCCTCAAAAATTATTTGAGATAGGCAAGACATTCTCAACGACAAATAATGAAATCAGAGAAAATTGGTCACTCTGTGTATCAATTGCTCATAATACGACAGACTATACGGAAATTAAATCCAATTTAGAATCTTTTATGAGGTATTGTTTCAATGCGTTTGTTACCACACCAAGATATGATACTATTTATTTTCTTCCAGGTCATTCTGCAAGAATCTTCCTGGAAGATAATGCAATTGGAGAGATAGGTGAAATTCATCCTCAAGTTTTAGAAAATCTTAACTTGCGTACATTGATTACTATTTTCGAATTCAATTTATCAGCGGTAGCTAAAATCCTGAAACTTGATCAAATTCGCTTTGTATAAGGATTTGTAGTCTAGTCTAGATAAAACTTCATAATCCAAGATTTCTAAATAATTTATATACTAATTTATAACTATGCTTATTTCTGATTTCCAGAGTGTCTGGGCAACTTTATGAACTTAAAGTTAATAACTGCTATTTGTTGCCAAAGGGGTATTTTTTAGCGGCTGTGACTCTCATAGTTAAATGATATATACCTGTTTAATTTTATAACCATTAATCCCCGTCAGAGAGTGCGCAATGAGTTATACACGTAGTGTAAGGCTAACTATGATTTTGCTGTGGGTCAGTGGCGGGGTACAATAGAATAATACACTGTGATTTCTATCTGTTCAAACCTTCGAGGTGTCCTTCTTGTTCTAACTTGTCTGCGTGTGCGCTGATATATCTCCAAATTATGTCTGCTTTATCTGATTGAAAATCCCAAGGTGCAATTAATACCAAGTCATTATCACGTATCCACATTCTCCTTTTTATCTTCCCTCTAATCCTACATGTCCTAACTTTTCCGTCATTACTCTTTACAATGATATTATCGCCGCCTACTAATTTAATTACTCTACCAAACAACTCTCCTTCCTGGGGCATAACCAGTTCCTTCAAGTGAGCTTCGTTTAAAACTTTACGTTTGCCTATTTCTAATCAATGATTAGTGGCCCAAGATTAAATAAAAACTTTTATTTTTGGATGCTTATTATTGATTTAGAGTACGAAAATTGATTTCGGCATGTCAATCGCTCAGATTTTTATGGCAGATTTGGAATAGCCGTCTGCAATTTTAGGAAATAATTATTTAATTAAGTTAGATGCCAAACAAAGTTACATTTGTAAATAAGTATAATTTAGAGAATTAAGACGATTTCCCTGATCGTTAAATTTTTAAATAATGTGGTCAATTATTATATTGATAAATGTCAGAAGAATATTCTAAATCAAATTTAAAAAAAAATTAACTCCTGGGGAATTTGAGGTATGTGTAAATCGTGGCACTGAGCCACCATTTTCTGGTAACCTTTTGCACAACAAAGAAAATGGTGTATATTCGTGCAAGTGCTGCGGTTCAATATTATTTGATTCTGATAGTAAGTATGATTCAAAGTCAGGTTGGCCAAGCTTTTGGGCTCCATCAAATAATGAGAATATTCAAGAAAAAATGGACTATGATTACGGTATGATTAGAAAGGAAGTAGTTTGTTCAAAATGTGGATCCCATTTGGGTCATCTATTCGATGATGGTCCCAATCCCACTGGATTGAGATATTGCATTAATTCCTTGTCGTTAGATTTTAAAAAGAAAAGCACTCCTCCCTGATAGGAAGGAGTAGCCTTTAGATGAAATTTGAATCCTAAGTAAAATATATAAAATAATCCATGAAGTAACTTTATTGACAAAAATCATGATTAGCTCACCATTTAAGAGCATAATGACAATATTTCTATTTTTCCTGATAATCCCGTTATCCTATATTATCCCCTACTCTAACAATGATAAAAGTAATCTTGTTTTCTCCAAAGTAGTAAATCAAGTTGATGACTCAGGATTTTCTAAGTTGTATAACCTCAGCAATAATAAGAATGATTCTGTATATGGACAGATCCAAAGCATTGATAAAAATAACTTGTCTCTTGTTTGGCAAGATTCAAACTTTAAGATTCGAGCATCAAATCTAGCAGATAGAAATTACGAAATTTTTTTTAAAAACGTTAATTTAGGCAATATTTCGAGCGATGAAACCCTTAACATCAGCAATAATTCTGGGTTCTCAGAACATCCACATATCGCTTCATCAGGAAATAACATCTATTTAACTTGGGTTGACAACTCTAATGGTTATAAACAAGCATTCCTACGATCCAGTGAGAACGGCGGTAAGACATTTGGTGAAAGTCTTTCATTAAGTGACGATAATGTCAATGCATCTAACGTTGATATTTATTCAAATGATAAACATGTCTTCATTGTCTGGCAACAATCTAATTCTACTCATTCTTCGGTTGCTTTGTGAGTTAGTGATGATCTGGGTAAATCCTTTGGTAGTGAGAAGATACTTTCAGATTATAGCAGCGATTCCTATCCTAAAGTGTTTGCAGATGAGTATAATTTGTATATATCCTGGAATGTAGACGCCGATAACCGCTTCCATCCTAGAGTCGTTCAAGAGCAAGAGGAGTTAACGGGTCAAAAGCCTGGAATATATTTCATTAAGAGTGAAGACCTTGGAAAAAGCTTTAGCAGCCCAGTTAGATTCGATCACAATGATAGCTTTGACAGTGGTAAGTCACAAGTATCTGCTTTTGATAAATACGTATACATAACTTGGGTGCAGAGGGACACCGTAAATAAATTGGGAAATCTTTTTACTGCAAAAAGTTCAGATGGTGGTCAGAATTTTACAACCGATCAAATTCCTATATCTGCTGATCAAATTCTTGATGCGGCCAATTTAGATACATTCGCTTATCAGAATAAATTGTTCACATCATTTGAGGGTAGTCTTGTTGAACCTGGATTTAATATGACCGACGGTTCTAAACCGACATTCAATAAGGAAATTTTTCTGTTTATGAGGGACTTTAAACAAACTGGTGATTATACATTCTACAATTTGAGTTTGAATTCTGGTATTTCAGAATGTCCTTCTATTACAATTAATGCATTGGACAATATCATCTTAGTATCTTGGGAAGATTATACTCCTGGTAATCATGAAATCTTTATGAGGTCCGTTAAATATTGAATGGTTTTCTCCTAACCTAAATGGATGGGTTTTCCGAGTTAGGATGTATATATTTCAAGGTGAACTCTGTTTGAACCTGGATTAGATGTTTCAAATCCATGAAAGTGTATGCGATCTGTGGAGTTGTTACAATTTTTGCAAATCCACGAAGAAGTTTCTAAGCAATCGTTACATCTCCACATTGCCGTCAGCATTAGACCACACCTTCTACAAGAGTCTTCATTAAACATTAATTATCTAATTTTAATTGTGTTTTTAGGGTATATAAATATTGCAACAGATATTATAATAATTATATTAATTTGATACATAATTTAAACATTTCATAAGTAATGAACTATGATTTAAGACTTCTTATATTTTGTTACTAAACAATTTTTTAGCTCGGAGATCAAAATTAGCAATTAGATTTCACAAACATTGTGATGATCCTTGGTGTAGACTACTTCCACACTATTATTTGCTTCTTTTCTCCGCGAATAGTTTAAAGCAAACACATATCATCGTCAAAATGCTCATTTCAAACGGGAATATTTTACTCTATTTTTTGGGTAATTCATTACTAACTCTTGTCACAAAACTCGGAAGATTTATGATATAAAAACTCATCGAACCCATGTGGATATCCTCATGATTTCCGCCGAACTCGCTACCTATGTTAGTAACGATATATTCAATCGTGTAAGATTGTAGTACACAAACAAAAGTATGATGAAAAATATTTATCATGATGATTCTGGACCATTTCTGATTCTAACATTATTAGAATATTAGAGTATTGCAGTTAGTTAGCAAATCCCATATATTTTTTCTCTCTTACTAAAGGTATGAATAAAACAAATATTCACAACAACAAAAACAAAAAACTCTTTGTATACTCAGTGGCATTAGTGGTCGCATTAGCTCTTATTGCAAGTCCTCTTGTGGCTATGGATGATGCGTTTGCGACAAAGAAGAAAGGAAATAAGGCCAAGCAATCAATAGAACAATCACAGTCATCAAATCAAAATGGATTGTGTGTTTCAGGTGTTGATACCTGGTTTTCATGCAATAACGCCAGCTTCCAACATCAATTCAACAGTGGTAACAACGCTTTAGCCCAAAGTGGACAAGGTGGAAACAGTGCAGAACAAAGTATAAGTCAATCTCAATCTTCTAACCAAGGAAGTGTAGTAGTATCTGGTGGAAATACAATAGGCTCTGGCAACAACTTTAACTCTCAAAGCCAAACAAACACAGGTAACAACGCATTAGCACAAGGATAAATCATCAATCAAAACCCTTTTTTTCCTTTTATACTTACCATCATTATATTTATTCTTTTGTAGTTTAAGGTTTTTTTGAAACAAATCGTTCTCTATATCGTTAAAGGATCATGCCATGCTAGAAAATATGGTTCTTATGGAATAACGATTGAAATAGTATGCTTGTATCTATAGATCGTGTTCTTCTATTATTTTCATGTTGCAAACGTTTCATTTTACTTCTTGTGAATTTTTGATTCTAGCAATTTGCAGATGTCATCAAAATGTTGAACTGAAAGACCGATAAATTATTTAAAGAGCAATGGCTTCTTGGACAGCCTATCATAGTACAGCAAAAGAACGTAGGATAAGCAACAGGGTCCTAACCAATTGATAAAGCCCTAAGCCCATATTGAAACTGTTGCTAATCCAAAAAAACTGTATGTAAATCCTCATTCAATGAATCTAAAATTTCCATATCTTTTTGATTGATATGAAAATCAAACAACTGACTGTTTTCTAAAATTCTTTCATCATGGCTGGATTTTGGAATAACAATTAAATCATGTTGTAAGCTCCAACGTACAAGTATTTGTGCTGGAGTTTTGTCATACGTTTTTGCAATTCTAACTATATTAGGGTCATTTAGTCTGTTACCTCTTGTCAATGGACTATAAGCTTCAAGTTGGATCACATTGCTCTTGCAGAATTGCAATAGATCTTTCTGATATAAGTATGGATGAAATTCCACTTGATTAATTGCAGGTACAATATCGGAGTTTTGTATCGTTTCTTTAAGTTGATTAATGGAGTAGTTGCTTACTCCAATTGCGCGGACTTTACCGTTGTTCAGTAGTTGGATCATAGCCTTCCATGTTTCAATAATCTTTCCTCGGACTGGCCAATGTACAAGATAAAGATCCACATACGATAGACTAAGACGTTTAAGGCTAGATTCAAATGCCTTCATAGTGGAATCATAGCCTTGGTCGCTGTTCCAGACCTTTGTTGTGATAAAGATGTCTTCTCTTTTTACATCACTATAGTTTAGTGCCTTGCCAACATCTGATTCATTACCATAAATCATAGCAGTATCAATGTGTCTATAGCCAATTTCCAGTGCGTATTTGACTGCTTTGAAAGTTGATGTTCCAGGAGGTATTTGATAAACTCCCAGTCCAAGCCGTGGAATTTGAATCCCGTTATTTAATTTAGCCGTAGAATTCAAGGTCAATGACATACAGAAAGTATTCTTCAGATTCAACTTAACTCTATCTATAAAGTGGATCAGGATAACGCATCTTTTCTACGTCAGGTTAATACACCACTTGTGCTTTTAATTCTATTAGGTAAATCGATACTTCTGACACCCTGTTCACTCAACGACTATTAACTTCCTGTTAAGATAATCTCTCAATAGGTTCGCCCTAATCATTACTGGCTTGAGTCCTATCATTCATTTCATGACTAATACAAACGAAGCGTGATAGCGCATGTAATATATCGAATTAATGAAATTTTTCATTTTGTACGGAATAAGTCAAATTCCCTCCGGTGGCTCCGAGCCTCCGGCTTCAGATCTAATATAATACATGACAACAACATTGGAATAATAACGAATTATTTAGAAGCACAGAAATTAATAATCATTTGAATATATGAATAATCGCCAGACCCTCGGATGCTCCGGACACATTTTAATTTATTTTGCATAAAAGGTAAAAATACGACATTTTTGAAGGCTTGGGTGACGTCGTAGAACAATAGCTAAAAGACATTTTTATGAGGAATAAAAGTCAATAAAGCTGTTCGCTCTTATTTCTGAATGTTTCAGCTGCTAATTATAGAGTATTTCCATGAATCTTTCCTTTCTTG